>NZ_JAMSKY010000100.1:0-283 GCF_023806745.1 Lactiplantibacillus sp. B652
ATGTTATTTATTTATAAAAGCAACAAAATAGCCCCCAATATCTACATTATAGATATTGGGGGTTATTCTTTCAATGTTTTCGAGGGGTGATTTGTTAATTATAGTCCCTAATATAGTGACAAAGCTTATTTGAAAGTTTTTCTCAAACACATCATGTATTTTAGACTGTGCCACTATTATTCTCTTTTATAGGCAGACCAGAAACGCCCTTTTTGTACATTTTATAAGTTCTTTTTTCAGTCAAACGTGCACGTTGTAACCGTCGTTTTTGCATTTTCCATCA
>NZ_JAMSKY010000101.1:0-280 GCF_023806745.1 Lactiplantibacillus sp. B652
CTGATACGGTGTTTGCCAGTCGAGTATTTTAAGCGGTCGCTGGTTAATTTGGAGTAACGTCGTCGTTAAATCTTGAGCACTAATGTGCTCAAAACGAGTCCCTTTAGGATAAAAATAACGTCAATTCCGATTAAAGCGTTCATTACTACCACGTTCAGCTGGAGTATAAGCATGGCAGTAATAGGTCTTAATACCATATTGTGATTCAAGTGATACTAGCCCACTAAACTCAGTGCCACGGTCCACAGTAAAGCTGTGCACCGGACCATTAAAAGTGGTT
>NZ_JAMSKY010000102.1:0-277 GCF_023806745.1 Lactiplantibacillus sp. B652
CAGGGGTGGCCGTATACTTAGCCCGAATCTTGGGCAGCGTCATTTTAAACGGATGTACGGCGTCACTGGATTCAAACGACTGAGGTTCATCGAATTCACGGTGTGGGTGAACGACGAATTTTTTCTCCCAGGCCGCCCGGGAGTCTTCGTTGCGGCCAATCATGGTCGAACCATCCGCAGTCGCATTCTTACCCACTAAAATACTGGTACAGGCAGTATAGGGGTTAAACTGATGAGTCAGCATAAAATTCCTTATTTCTCGGTTTCCTAACAAGTG
>NZ_JAMSKY010000103.1:0-277 GCF_023806745.1 Lactiplantibacillus sp. B652
GGCCAATCTGGTGAACAATCAAACCTTACAAAAAGTCCTGATCATCGGGGCGGGCCACAAAGATAACGGCCGTGAAGGACAACATGATGCGGCCGTCACCCCAATCGGTGCGGCGATTCGGCGACTCGGTATCGCGGTCGTACTCGTGGATAACAACGCCTATTCAGTAGCGGCGGAAAATCTGTTTGCGGATAATGTCTACTGAGAGCCGTTGACGGTTGCTGCTGTGACTAAAATTATCGAGGCCGAGCAACCCGATGGCCTGATTCCTTCCTTG
>NZ_JAMSKY010000104.1:0-275 GCF_023806745.1 Lactiplantibacillus sp. B652
GACCACCGTGGTTCAAGACTTTGGGATGATTGGGGCCAAAGCTGTCGAAGCCTTACTCGACCAGATCAATAATCCCAAGCATTGTTTTGATCGACAAATTGTCGTCAGCGTCAAACTCATGGTTCGCGAATCCACCAATACACATTAATGACTCAAATCTTTATCATGGAGGCCCTTTTATGAATACACAGCAATTACTCAAAATTTATCCGCAAGCAACCGTTTCTCCCCTCCCATCAATGGCAAAAAATGTGGTCTGCATTACTATTAATAAC
>NZ_JAMSKY010000105.1:0-274 GCF_023806745.1 Lactiplantibacillus sp. B652
CCAATTTGATTTAAATATTTACTTTGCCGCTGTCGGAGCACCCAATCAACGTGGTTTAAATGAGAACACCAATGGTCTGCTGCGTAAAGATGGTTTACTTCACAATCTTATTATGGACCAGCTATCAGATGGATTTGTTCAAGCAGTTGCCAGTCGACGAAACCACATCCCACGAAAAAGTTTGGGTTACCAGACACCTCTTGAAGCATTCATCAGTCAGATTACAGATGAACAGTTAAAAAATTTCTAACTTAATTTGACATTTCGGGTTATA
>NZ_JAMSKY010000106.1:0-272 GCF_023806745.1 Lactiplantibacillus sp. B652
ATTGGAATCTAAGCTATCAGAATTACTTGTATCAGCAGCATCCGTTGCAGAACTTGGAACTGTCTGGTTAGTTTGATTGCCCTGTACAGAATTGGAATCTAAGCAATCAAAATTACTTGTATCAGCAGCATCCGTTGCAGAACTTGGAACTGTCTGCTTAGATAGATTGCCCTGCCCAGAATTGGAATCTAAGCTATCAGAATTACTTGTATCAGCAGCATCCGTTGCAGAACTTGGAACTGTCTGGTTAGTTTGATTGCCCTGTACAGAAT
>NZ_JAMSKY010000107.1:0-268 GCF_023806745.1 Lactiplantibacillus sp. B652
TTCGAAGTCAAGTAACGGGTCGAATCTATCGCAACCAGGTCATGTTGCAATTCCAAATTATACGCCTTGAATCTCAACCAGTTGTTCGGATAAGCTTGAACCTTCTCAACTGAAATTTCGTCATCCGCCAACCACAGTGCTCTAATTGCATCATTCAAAGAAGCATAAGATTTTTGCATTAATAGGGCACTTCGCTCGATGTAACCGAGTCGATCCATCAGTAATGGTGACACTTGTATCGACGGATCAACTAGCTTAATAATCGCTG
>NZ_JAMSKY010000108.1:0-264 GCF_023806745.1 Lactiplantibacillus sp. B652
AAAAGGCGATGCAGACCAAAGCTTGTAGTAATTATAGACGGAATGCCATTCAGGAAAATCACTTGGAACTTGTCGCCATTGACAACCTGTTTTTAGGACATAGATAATCGCACAGAAGACCTCGTAGAGGTCATATTTTCGGGGCCTAGTTTGTTTTCGAAAACTTTCTAGCTCTGGTCGAATCTGTTCAAATTGTTTGCGGGTAATATTGCTTGGATAGTTTTTCATGGCTAAAACTCACTTTTTAATAAAACTATATCAGAT
>NZ_JAMSKY010000109.1:0-261 GCF_023806745.1 Lactiplantibacillus sp. B652
GCTTCATTAACAGTCGCTGTCGTCCGATCTTTTAACCGGTATGCCCAAAGGAACCGTGATTTCCGATCGATTAAAGTTAATAAAACTGCCTTACTATGCCCACGAGGACCAACGACTATATCTAGTTCAAAATCGCCGATGCGATTACGTTGATTAATCATCATGGGACGCTGTTCAATTGATCGCCCCAAAGATTGATTATATTTGGATCGTTGGTCAACGTTACGCCGTTGGCGTACGCCATGTTCAGGTAGATCATTC
>NZ_JAMSKY010000010.1:0-177910 GCF_023806745.1 Lactiplantibacillus sp. B652
GATTCGGTCCCACTGAGCATCTTCCAGTTCGTATCGTTTAGGTGTTGTCATCGGAATGCCTCGATTCGTTTTTCCTCAGATTATACCTGAATTTTTAGTTTTCAGACAGTCCCTAGTCGCACCCGTCAGCTGCCCCATCGGCAGATTTGAAAACTAACTGAAAATGGTGCTATACTGGAAAACGTTGCGTATTAAATTTTGATTAAGAAAGAAGCGAACGTTTCGTGAAGAAAGCATATCTTTACATTGCAATTTCAACTTTGATGTTTAGTTCGATGGAAATTGCGCTAAAGATGGCCGGCAGTGCCTTTAATCCCATTCAGTTGAATTTGATTCGATTTTTCATTGGGGCTGTCGTATTATTACCATTTGCCTTGCGTGCCCTAAAACAGACTGGTCGGAAGCTTGTGAGTGCTGACTGGCGGTTATTTGCGCTGACGGGGCTAGTGTGTGTCATTGTTAGTATGTCCCTGTATCAATTGGCGATTACCGTCGACCAAGCTTCGACCGTCGCGGTATTATTCAGCTGTAATCCAGTGTTTGCGCTATTATTCTCCTATTTGATCCTGCGGGAACGGATGGGACGTGCCAATTTGATTTCAGTCATTATTTCAGTCATCGGGTTGCTGATTATCGTTAACCCAGCCCATTTAACGAACGGGTTAGGCCTGCTACTGGCAATCGGTTCAGCGGTGACTTTCGGCTTATATAGTATTATTTCACGTTACGGTTCAATCAAACGGGGGCTGAACGGGTTGACGATGACCTGCTTCACGTTCTTTGCCGGGGCTTTCGAATTATTGATTTTAGCTTGGATTACTAAGATTCCGGCGATTGCGGCTGGTTTGAAATCAGTTGGCTTAAGTCAATTTTCAGCCATTCCAATTTTAGTCAACGTCAATTTGAACTACTTCTGGTTGTTATTCTTCATCGGCGTCTGCGTCACGGGTGGGGGCTTCGCCTTCTACTTCTTGGCGATGGAACAGACCGATGTTTCGACCGCTTCGTTAGTCTTTTTCATCAAACCAGGCCTGGCCCCAATTTTGGCCGCACTGATTTTGCATGAACAGATTTTATGGACGACGATTGTTGGTATCGTGGTGATCTTAATCGGTTCCGTCGTCACGTTTGTTGGTAATCGATTCCGTGAACGTGGGAATACGATTGGTCAAACGGCGGCTGAATCAGTTAAAGCAGCGGAGGACGCTGACACTGAGGCCACTCATGCGGCACATGCCGTCTCAAATCAAGAAAACTAAGTTAACTGATAACGGCTGGATTGGCGGGTAAACCGCAGTCTGGTCGTTTTTTAGTGGTGGCTGCGACTGATAAAATTGCGAGCCGATTTTTGTCAACCGTCCTGGGTCACCGGTCTGTAAAAACTGGCGGAATGATTGTGACTTTGAAAAATCGGCCAAATCGATTATGATAGGTAGTATTGAAGATGGTAGGTGGGAAAGAGAATGACAGAACTTGTACTGGTTCGCCATGGTGAGAGCACGGCCAATCGGGATAATACTTATACGGGATGGAGCGATGTTCCGCTCACGGCAGCTGGCATTGCACAAGCCCACGATGCGGGACAGCGATTGCGCGCCACTGGTATTCAGTTTGGGGCGGTGCATACATCAGTCTTGCAACGTGCCATCGTGACGGCCAACATTATGTTAGATGAAATCGACCAATTATGGCTACCAGAGTATAAGACGTGGCGTTTAAATGAACGACATTACGGGGCGTTGCGTGGTCAAAATAAAGATGCGACCCGCCAAGAATATGGCAAGCAACAGGTTCAGCAATGGCGGCGGAGTTTTTATACCGTACCGCCGTTATTAGCACCGGATGAGCTCGACCATGACCGGCGTTATACGAAGTACGGTGCGGCGGTCGAACCGCGTGGTGAAAGCCTGAAGATGGCCTATGACCGAATCATGCCCTATTGGATCGATCAGATTGCACCACGACTGTTAGATGGCCATAATCAATTGGTCGTCGCACATGGCAGTACGTTGCGCGCGCTGATTAAATACTTGGAACAAATTAGCGATACGGGCATCGATGGCGTTGAAGTGGCGAACGGGGTGCCTATTTGTTACCACTTAGACCAGCAGCTGAACGTTATCGGTAAGGACGAGTATTAATGTCGTACCGGCAAGTAGGGTGATTGACGGCTGTTTTAGATGGTATTGACAAAATTATTTATTAAGCGATTGTTCAATTAAAAAAGCCTAGGATTTCTTATTGCACGTCATTGGCGGCGATAAGTAAATCCTAGGCTTTTTTGCGTGGCTCGGTTTAATAAAGCCAGCGACCGTCGAAATACTTTGGCTGACTTGCGTATCTACTGTATTGCGTCATTAGCATCGTGTGAATTTTTTTCGTTCGGGATTGTTTCGGTCGGGGTTGCAGACGAATTGGCTTGTACGCTGTCACCGTTCCAACCTACCTACTTCGAAATTGAGACTGTTTTTTTTGAACTTTGGTCTTCCCATTCAAATACGCCTCTAAATCTACCAAAACCATTGATTTAAAAGATTGTTCTGAATCGTAGTGTAAGTCATTTGGATAAGGATTATTTTGTTTTAACGAGATCGCTGCTAACGCTGAAGGGGCTGGAATCATATGGCCGTTTTCTAGATAATCAGCGCCGTTAATTCCTAGCCAATCCGTCGCCATTGCCATTGCATCCGTCACGTTTTTACCCTGAGTTGATGAATTTTTGAAATCCGGAAAAGTAATGAAAAATGGCACGCTTTCGGAACTGTCGTAGTAGAACAATGCTGGATAACTCACTAACATAGCTGATTCCTCCTGGCTAAATATTGGCAAAAGAGGCCGTCTAGTGCAGACCGGATTCTTTTATAGTTTCTGGCTTGGTTAATTGATTCGATCCAACGTAGAGATGGTAATGGGCTGGTGGTAGGACTGGCCGACTTTACACTTTACGTGCGACCTTTCCATGCATGTGTCATTCAAACAAGCGTTTTGAGTGATTCTAACATTTCTTTTTGCGGTATTAATGTGTGTACGGGACTACTAACCATCTCTATTATAGGTGCATTGTGCGCATAATTCGATTATTTGATGTGTATCACACGTATGACCAGCTTCCAGGTTAGCATTCAAATCCGATAGCACTAAAATCAGGCCTAAATCGTAATATCGGCAACTAAGGGGTCCGGCGCATGCTGGATTCCTTTTTACAGTTAAAGCATTTAATAAATGGTTCGCATAATTGGTTATAAGCATTGATAATAATGAGCAAGAAGCATCCAAAATTGCAGTTGTGAATAAGAATGCTGATATATCAACGATTAAACGAGTTTTAAAGACTAGTATAAATATCGTTAATGTAACCATACACCCTATTTTTCATAAATAAATATAATATATCTCTTGTAATCAAATGCTGAACGCTGTAACATATCAGATGAACGAAACGGCTTGGTAGCGCAGTTACCGGCCTAAAAACTGATAAGGGAGCCTAGGCTGACGATGAGAAAACATAAAAAAGTATTATTATTAATGATAATGAGCCTAGGCCTCTGTGGGGTGCTGTTGATGGTTGCACCCCAAATCAGTGCTTGGATTAATCCGACGTCTCAACAGGTCGAGGCGGATACGGCAACCGGCCACGATAAGGCGCATGACCAAGTTTATTACAATGACAAGGTCGATAACTACCAATATAATTATTTAGATAACGGCACCAAAGTGATGGCTTACAAGGCACGCTTTAAGAGTCGGGTCATCACGTATCACATCACTAGTGATAACAAGGTCTATCATGCCGTTTGGCTAACCGCGGTAAAACGTTGGAATGCCACCAATACGGTCAAACTTGTTGCGGCTAAGGACGCATCGAGTGCGCAGATCACGCTAGGTGAGAGTGAAGATGAGACCGGTACGACGGGCTCTGAAATCGGTCGGACTTGGCGGACCTATTACCAAAGCGGGTCGCAGGAGACGACTTGGATGGATAAAGCCAAGTGTGTGATTTACACGAATCGCTTCCCAGCTACCAATAACTCAGTGGAATACAAGCTATCGGTGGCCACACATGAACTCGGTCATGCACTTGGATTGGAACACGAAGATAATAAAAGCTCAGTGATGTATTATCAATCACACCGGGGTGCCCACATCTCAACCCGCGAAATCAGTACACTTAAACAGATGTATAAATAAATGTAATAGTAAATGCTATAAGTAAACGTAATACTGAAAAACAGACGCAAATCACCGCATTTTAGCGAGTGATTTGCGTCTGTTTTTTTATTTGATGGGACTATTGCGTTTCTCTTTCCCGGCTAATTTGATGTGAATCGTGATTAAAACGTGCCAATTCTTAAGTTCAAGAGCAGCCAGCTGAGGCCCGCTGGAAACAGTGCGGTTTTGCGTAAACTTGCAGTAATAGATTCGTCTTATTCCGGCTTCCAGGCATTCTGGGCAATGGCCGTGACGTGGTGGACACAGATTTAAGCCGAAAATCACGTCTTAAATACTGGTCTTCCACGTTGCCTGCGATATGGATGAAACGTGTTCGGGTCAGACTGGGACTTCCGGTTAGCTACGCCAGAACGCCAAGCGGAAATTCACCGCTTAACGCTCTAGCTAGGCTAATCCTCAGTCCCAAACCGTCTGAACCTCACACTCTGAAAGACACTTGGCCTTGCCCAGAATACCTTCCAGCCGGGATTGTATTCGAAGGGCAGACATTGCGAGTCCAACTTTAAATGGACGGATCATTGATTCTTAACAGACAGTTATCTTGAGATTCAACTGTAAGACTGGTTTCCGATCATCACCAATTTAGCAGACTATTATTGGCCAGACGTCCGCATTGCTGAACGTTATATGGATTTAGTCTAATCATCTGAAATCGCAAAGTGTAGATGCCAAAAGAAAGACAATGCTATCGACTAATTTCAAGAATAGTTACTATATAAAGTTAGTGAATAATCTGGCGAATAATTTTCCTAGTATTTGACTTTCATAAATTGATCGTCCATACAGACTCAATTTGCCTGGAGGTTCAGGGTTTAATATTCAGTGGCCAATTGTACCCAGATGGGTGGCTGTTCATCCGCCATTCGAGCGGCTTCCCGACTGGCCGGCCCGCCGGACAATGCTCAGTAGCCAAATTATTCTAAGCTGGAAGTGGGCTGCTTCCGGCTTAGAATAAGACTCGTATTTGAAATTGCGCAGCGGGTTTCTGCGTGAGTTCAAATCGACGTCGGCTACGTTCCAGCAATTGTCAGACGGCCCCGGAAGTCGGACTAAGGCGCGCATCGGCTGACGAACAATAAACTAACCAATTGGCACGTTTGAATCACGATTCATGACAACTTAACACGTGACTTAAAAGGGGAGTGTTGCGTTGCCTAATAAAAAAGCGTCGCCAGGATAATAATCCGTGGCGACGCATAAATTGCGATCAATCACTGTTGCGTGGTAATCAACGACGATGATTGGCAGTAGAGCTTTCTAGTTTCAATTAAGCCAAAGCACCCATTGGATCCCAAGGGGCTAAGACAGTTGGTTCTTCAGCTTGAGCTTGTTTCAAGTTGTCAGGCAAGAATTCTTTGTTGACGACGACTTGGTAGCAGTATTCGTCCATCCAAGCGTCACTCATGACGAAGAAGCCCTTGGACCCAACTTTATCGCCCCAGCTGTTTTCAACTTTCCATTTAGTTGGTTGGCCGTCAACCAAGTCGACACCGGTGATAACCATGGCGTGGGTCATCAGACTTTCGCCGTAATCGAGGCGTTCAGCCTTAGACATTGCTAAATCAACGTCGAATAATTCGTCCTTGTTGTAGACGTCCGTTGCCATGACACCTTTTTGCCGGTCAGAGGATTTACCCACATCACAACCGAACCAGACACTTTGTCCAGCTTGTAATTGCTTGATGGCGAGTTGCTTGAAGTCGGCCATGGAGACGTTCAAATGCTTAACTTCACGGCCGCCCAAGACGTTCCCTAACATTTCAATCGTGTAGGTGTGGTTATATGGCTTGTCATCAGTAGGTGCGTTGATGATTGAAACGTAGTCATCTAAGTTCCAACCAACGTATTTTTCGAAGAAACTTTGCGGTGTCAAGTTTTGGTCGATATGGTACTGTTTCTTGTCATCGCGGTATTCCCAGTCAAAATGTGAAACGGGTTCGCCGAAAGCGTAGGCTAACATCCGGTAAACTTCATTTAACATCTTTTCTTTACGTTCCTGAATGGCGTCATCGCTAGTACCAGCAGCGACTAATTCACGCAATTCAACGGCATCTTTACGTAACTTTAAGTTAAGTGTGCTGTTGATTTCAGCGGATTTTGAACTGTTGTAAGTTTCTGGCATGACACTCTTAGGCACGATCCCGTACTTCTGAATAAGGGCAACGAGCATATCCCATTGGCCACCGTCTTGTTGTGGCGTGGTCATCAACCAAGCCACTTTACGGCTGCTAGTTGGTTGGTCGGCGGTTGCCAAGACGTTTTCGTAGAAGTAGTTGGCCTTTTCGAATTTGTCCCAGAAGAAGGTATAGTTTTGGGATAATTCGAAGTGCTTTAAGTTGAATTTTTCAGCTAATGAATGCCGCATAGTGTTTAAAGCGGCAAACATCCAGCAACGACCACTTTGTTTTTGGTTAGCAACTTCACCGGTATCCAAATCGATTGAAAATACGGGGGTCGTTTGGCTCATCGCCTGAATATCTTGACTACTTGCTAAGATGCCGTTCTTCGTCACGCTACGTTCGATGACTTTGGCTTCTGGACGTTGGTCCAAGTCGGCTTGAAAGTTAGCAATTTGATCCATACTGATTGCTTTACTCAAAAGATCACTCTCCTTTAATCTAATTCTCATTGTATCGGTTTATGCCGGGTGGGGCAAGCTTTCCGTTGGGATTAACTAGGCCCGGGTCTCGATGACTTCTGGACCGTTGGCGTGGCCGACGATAACGGTGTTGACCATGTCTAAGAATAGGCCGTGTTCAACGACGCCAACCATGTGAATCAAATCTTCGGCTAAAGCGTGTGGGTCGGTGATTGGATCGATGTGCAAGTCGATAATAATATTGTTAGAATCGGTCCGCACGAGTTCATCGTTGACTTTCCGGAAAACGGGATTGTAGCCACGAGCCGCCATTTTTTCGAAGACGTGTTGACTCCCATAAGGAATGACTTCAACGGGGAGTCCAAAGGCGCCTAATTGGTGCACCATTTTGCTTTCATCAACGATCCACATGACTTTATCAGAATTGATGGCCACGATCTTTTCGAAGAGCAGGGCAGCCCCGCCGCCTTTGACACCTTGAAAATCGTCGGAGATTTCGTCGGCGCCATCAATGGTTAAATCTAGGTGGTCGACTTCATCAACGGACTTCATTGGAATCCCGAGCGCTTTGGCTTGAGCAGCCGTACGGTCAGAAGTGGAGACGCCGACAATATTCAAATGTTCGTTTTTGACCCGTTCACCGAGTGCATCGACCATGAATTTGACCGTTGAACCGGTTCCAAGGCCGACTTGCATGCCGTCTTTAATGTATTCAACGGCCTTTTGACCAACGAGTTGTTTTAACTGATCCTGATTCATAATTTGAGATTACTCCTTTGATTGAGAACTAGTGACTAAAACGTCGGCAGCTTCAGGGTGCCGATCAAAGTAAGCCTTGGCGTAAGTGCAGAGCGGCTGAATGTGTTTGCCTTCTGCTCGTGCGGCCTCGATGACTGCGCGGGTCAATTGCCCGGCGATGCCTTGGTGACCGTAATCGTCACGAACAAAAGTGTGTTCAATGACCCAAGTCTGGTCATCATTGATGGCCGGGAAGGTAATTTCACCAGCTAACTTGCCAGTTTCATCATTAAAATAAAAACGGTGTGCTTCACGCGTGAATTCCATTGATTTCACCACCTTGTAAAGGGTTTTATGCCTACCGTAATTAAACCGGTAAATGCCCGTTTTGTCAACGAAACTTCCGTGGATAATCGTGGAAGTTTAAAACGTGGATCTTACAGTCAGATTTTCCCTATCGCGAATTGGATAGTGAGATCGCATTTCGACTCGGAAACGTTGCCAATAAGTGAGTGATAGTGTACCAACCCAAGTGGTGAGCTTTGAGCACGAGTAAGATGTGTTGCAGTAGGGTCAGCATCTGATGGTCCAACCCAGGTAGTGCGTTTTGGACCCAAACAAGACGGATAATTGGCGACGACTAATTAGAGTAAACGCATCCATAACGAACGATATAAATGCCGCTTTTCAGTCGGATGGATTTTCGACCATCAAACCACGAGCTGGCGGCTTAAGTATGGTAAAATGTGAACACTAATGGTTGCCGGTTGAAAGCGGGTAAAGCTGGGAAAAAGCGGCTGATGCGTATCGGCCTGAACCGAATGTTGATCTGATTGCTGGCTAGACGGTGAGCAACGAATCTCAGGGTTGCTCAGCTGGTAGCCACCTAACTAATGAAATTAAACGATGAAAGTGGGAATTGAAATGGCACGGGGTTTTAAAATTGTGAGTCAGTATGCACAAGCAGGATTACATTTACCGTATCGCGCGACGAAGCAGGCAGCGGGGTATGATTTTGAGGCAGCGGAAGACTTCACGTTACCGTCGATTTGGAAGTTGAATTTTATCAAGGTGTTGTGGCAATTGCATCGAAGTGAAACGGCTTCGACGACGGACTTAGACGCCGCTGCTAAAGTGCTGAAACCCTGGTTGGTTCCAACTGGTATCAAAGCGTTTATGAATGACGGCGAATACTTACTATTAGCTAACCGTTCAAGTAATCCGCTCAAACGCAATCTGATTTTACCAAACGGTATCGGCGTCATTGATGCGGATTACTATGACAATCCGAAAAATGAAGGCGCGATTTTCGTCCAATTGATCAACATGGGGATTCGTGATGTGCACATCAAAAAGGGTGAACGCATTGCTCAAGGAATTTTCACCCCTTATTTGACGGTGACGGATGAAGAAAATGTGACAACCACGCGTTCTGGTGGCTTTGGCTCAACAAATAAGTAGCGAATTAATAAAAAATCAATTAAGCTAGTGTGATTTAACGGCTTTAATGATTAATAATGGTAAAATAAACTTATGGTCGATTGACAGAAAAGACGGGTTTGACCCGTATTTAACGAGAAAATGGAGGCGCGCTTGAGTGGCAAAAGCTAAAACTCAGTTTGTTTGTTCAAACTGCGGTTATTCGACACCGCGATATTTAGGCCGGTGTCCGAACTGTGGTGAATGGAATACGTTGACGGAAGAACATTTTGATACGAAGCCAGACCGCAAGTCCCGGGTGAGCTTTGCCGGTAAGTCGGCGAAACCACAACGGTTAAAAGAAGTTTCACTGACGAAGACGCCGCGCGTCAAAACCAAGTTGAAAGAGTTCAACCGCGTTCTAGGTGGTGGGGTCGTTCCTGGTTCCTTGGTGTTAATTGGTGGGGATCCCGGCATCGGGAAGTCGACGCTACTATTGCAAGTTTCTGGCCAGCTGGCTGAAACGGGGGGCTCTGTGCTATACGTCACGGGGGAAGAAAGTGCTGCGCAAGTTAAGATGCGGGCTGACCGTTTGGCCGTTAGTAGCGAAGATTTCTTCTTATATCCTGAAACGGACATGTCAAATATTCGCTCAACGATTGAAGAGACTCATCCGGACTTTGTCGTGATCGACTCGGTTCAAACGATGCAGGAGCCGGATATGGATTCAGCGATTGGCTCCGTTTCCCAGATTCGAGAAATTACGGCAGAATTATTGCAAATTTCCAAGACCAACGGCATTACGATTTTTATTGTCGGTCACGTGACTAAGGGCGGTGCGATCGCCGGTCCGAAGATTTTGGAACACATGGTGGACACGGTGCTGTACTTTGAAGGTGACCTGCACCACACTTATCGGATTCTACGTGCGGTTAAGAACCGGTTTGGCTCCACAAATGAACTCGGTATTTTTGAAATGCGGACGGGGGGGCTTTACGAAGTTGCCAATCCATCCGAAATCTTCTTGGAAGAGCGGCTCAAAGATGCGACTGGTTCAGCCATCGTCGTTTCAATGGAAGGCACCCGACCAATCTTGGTGGAAGTCCAGGCCCTGGTCACGCCAACGGTATTTGGTAACGCCAAGCGGACGGCGAGTGGTTTGGATCACAACCGGGTCTCGCTTATCATGGCGGTATTGGAAAAACGCGCGAGCTTGATGCTTCAAAATCAAGATGCCTATTTGAAGGCCGCTGGTGGGGTCAAATTAGATGAACCAGCGATTGACTTGGCGATTGCCGTCAGTGTGGCTTCCAGTTATCGCGACCAACAAACGCGTCCGAGTGACTGTTTTGTCGGTGAAGTCGGCTTGACTGGTGAAATTCGGCGGGTCAATCGGATCGAATCTCGGGTCGGTGAGGCCGCTAAGTTAGGCTTCAAACGTATTTTTATTCCGAAGAATAATCTGCAAGGCTGGGATATTCCAACGGGCATCGAAGTGATTGGGGTGGCGACCTTAAAGGAAGCGCTCCAGTTGGCATTACAACAACCAAATTACTAAAACAAAGGGGCTGACGCCATGAAGAAGTTAACGGTGCGACTAGTATTCATTGTCGTGGGGGGCACGTTAGGACTAACGTACTTACCTTATTTATGGACGATGCTGTTGTCGCAGCCAAATGTTTTGCTGAATAACGTTTTCACCAATTTCTTGTTGGGAGCGCTGATTTTATGGATTTTGTCGCTATTTTTAGCGAATGCCGCGGTGCGGTTAGTGGATCGAGTAGAAAAGAACTTGTCCAAACAAAATCCGATGACATTACTGTTTGGCAGTATTGGATTCATTATTGGGTTATTGATCGCGGTTCTGATATCGCAATTATTCAGTCGTAGTCCATTATTCTTATTGAACACGGTCGTCCCAATAATTTTGATGCTATTTTTTGGTTACATCGGTGCTCGCGTCGGTACGACTCGAATCGATGAATGGCGTAAAGTCTTTAATTTCCGGCGACGTGAAAAGGAAGCCAGCCCGGAAATCACGGATGCTCAGCCTGACCAAAATTATCACCATTACAAGATTTTGGATACAAACATCTTAATTGATGGTCGGATTTATGACATTGTCAAAACGGGTTTCCTCGAAGGAACGTTGTTAGTGCCCAACTTCGTGCTGTATGAATTGCAGTATATCGCTGACTCGGCGGATAGTATCAAACGTGTTCGTGGCCGCCGTGGATTAGATATTCTAAACAAGCTACAAAATGAGAATATCATCCCAGTTGAAATGTACGAGGGTGATTTTGAAGACATCCCAGAAGTCGATAGCAAGTTGATCCAGTTGGCCAAAAAGGTCAATGGCGTGATCGTCACGAACGACTACAACTTGAATAAAGTGATCGAATTCCAAAACGTCCAGGTCTTAAACATCAACCAATTGGCCAAATCACTGAAGCCACGGGTCATTCCGGGTGAAGAGATGAACGTCATGGTCGTTAAGAATGGTAGTGAGCGCCAACAAGGGGTCGGCTACTTAGACGATGGAACGATGGTCGTCGTCGAAGATGGAAAGTTCTACATCAACGAAAAGGTCGACGTGGTCGTCACAAGTGCCCTCCAGACGGATGCGGGCCGCATGATTTTTGCCCGGTTAGCCCATTCTAACCGCGGTATTCCGGACCATGCCGATAGTAATAGTAACAAACACAATAACAATAATAGTAATAATAATCGCAACAGTAACCACAGCAATGGTAACAACAATAACCGCAACAACCGGCGCTAACCTTACTGATAACAGCAGTCTTTCTTTTGGGGGCTGCTGTTTTTGTATTCTGTTTTTTCAAAAAACTGTTTTCTGTGCTGGAAGGTCAGTGTTTGAGACGCGGTTTTCGGCTCAAACCTGTACCCACCACGTCACGGCCATTGCCCAGAATGCCTGGAAGCCGGTACGTCACTGTCACTGCAGGTTTATGCCAATTCGCTTTTTCCAGCGGGGCTTGCTGGTGGTTTTTGACTTTGACCTAAGTTTTTGAATCTTGCCCTGAACTTTTTCGCCGAATCAACCATATCGGCGGTCCACCCCAAATGATTTTGAGGTTTTTACAACGGGTTCGGTCTGAAACCTTAATTTTTAGTGGTAAACATGGTAAACTGGAAAAGCAAGTGAAAGTCGCAGTATTCTGGTGTTAACTGGAGCGCGGCGTAACATTTAAGATGAAAAAATATGAAAGAGGCGTTAATCACATTGGCAAAGAGTAAGATTCGTGTGCGTTACGCACCAAGTCCAACTGGCCATTTACACATTGGTAATGCTCGGACTGCATTGTTTAACTATTTATTTGCCCGGCATAATAAGGGTAAGTTTATTCTTCGGATTGAAGACACCGACTTAAAACGGAACGTTAAAGACGGTGAAAAGAGTCAGATGGATAACTTGACCTGGTTAGGAATTGATTGGGATGAAGGTCCAGATAAGGGCGGCGACTTTGGCCCTTATCGTCAATCTGAACGTAAGTCAATCTATGATCCGTTGATTCAACAATTAATTGATGAAGGTAAAGCGTACGAATCTTACATGACGGAAGAAGAATTGCAGGCCCAACGTGAAGCCCAAAAGGCTCGCAAGGAAATGCCACACTACGTCTATGAATTTGCTGGTATGACGGAAGAAGAAAAGCAGGCCAAGATTGCGGCTGCTAAGGAAGCTGGTATCCAACCAGTGGTCCGTTTCCACGTCCCAGAAAACCAAACGTACGCTTGGGATGACATGGTCAAAGGCAACGTCTCGTTTGAATCCAAGACGGTCGGTGGCGACTTTGTCATTAAGAAGCGCGATGGTATGCCAACGTATAACTTCGCCGTGGTTGTGGATGACCACATGATGGAAATCAGTCACGTCTTCCGTGGTGATGACCACGTGGCTAACACGCCTAAGCAATTAATGATTTATGAAGCTTTCGGTTGGCAACCACCGAAGTTCGGTCATATGAGTTTGATCATCAATACCGAAACGGGTAAGAAATTGAGTAAGCGTGATGAAACGGTGCTTCAATTCATCGAACAATATCGTGAATTGGGCTACTTGCCAGAAGCCATGCTTAACTTCATTATTCTCTTAGGTTGGTCACCAGTTGGCGAAAGTGAATTGTTCACGAAGCGCGAATTCATTAAGATGTATGATGAAAAACGTTTAAGCAAGTCACCAGCTGCATTTGATGCGAAGAAGCTTGAATGGGTCAACAACCAATACATCAAGAAGGCGGATGACAATGAAGTCTTTGCGATGTCAATTCGTCAGTTGATCAAGGCTGGTCGGTTGCCACAACGCCCAGATATGAGTCAAATCGAATGGACGCGGACGTTAGTGTCCCTCTTCAAGAACCAAATGAGTTATACCGGACAAATCGTTGACTTAGCCGACCTGTTCTTCAATGGCCCCGCTGATATCAATGATGAAGCCAAGGCAGAACTTGATAATGACACGGCATTGCCAGTCTTGAAGGAATTCCGTCAACGAATTGAAAACATCGACGTTTTCGAAGCGACGGCCATTCAAAAGACGATCAAGAGTATTCAAAAGGATACGAAGATCAAGGGCCGTGCCTTATACATGCCAATTCGGATCGCCGTTTCGCATGAAATGCACGGGCCAGAATTACCTGAAACAATCGAATTACTTGGTCGCGAAACGACTAAGAAGCACCTTGATGCCATGATTGCGGAATTAGCGAAGTAGGTTCTACAATCGCAATCGGTATGTGAGTCGTCAGGCGGTGTACCGAGGTGTTTCAATTAAAAATTAGTGCGATTGTCACGATAATAACCGGATGGTCGGAAGCTCATCATGAGTGCAACGATAGTCGGTAAGACTCGCGTGGCAGCACGTGAAAGTGTCTTTTGTATGGCGGGATTGGATTCCGCAGTATGAGGGGCGCTTTTTCATTTGTCCTCCAAACATGGTAAACTATCATCAAAAGTAACACGTATTGTGGGAGTTAATTTAGCATGCATCATGATTAAAACGTGCCAGTTATTAAGTTCAAGTGCTGCCAGCTGAGACCCGCTGGAAACAGTGCGAGTTACCGTAAACATGCAGTGATAGGTGCGTCCTAGGCCGGCTTCCAGGCATTCTGGTCAATGGCCGGAACGTGGTGGACACAGATTTAAGCCGAAGTCCACGTCTTAAATACTGGTCTTTCACTAACCAAGCCAAAAACGCTTGCTAAGTGAAATTTCACCACTGGGCCTTGCCCAGAATACCTTCCAGCCGGGATGGTATTCGAATGGCAGACATGTTCGGTCCCAACTTTTGATGAACTGTTCGTAGGTTCTTAGTAAACAGTCATTTTGATAGTCAACTGTAAGACAGTTTTTTGTAGTCTTCTCTAGCTTGCCTGAAATGATAAAGTCTGAACTTCTAACAGATGGCAATTCTATCGACTAATCGTTCTAATCGCAAGACTAGTTGTTACTGGAATTTCAGATCATCTCATCAACATTTAAATATAACAAACAATCATTGACACTGATTAAAAGTTCGCATAAAGATCCAGTCTTTTAACATTCAGTGGTCAATTGTGCCAGGATAGGTGGCCGTTCATCTGCCATTCGAGCGGCTTCCCGACTGGAGGGGCTGGCGGACAATGCTCAGTAGCCAAATTATTCTTAGCTGGAAGTGCTTTTCTTCCGGCTTAGAATAAGACTCGTATTTGAAATTGCGCAGTGGTCTTCTGCGTGAGTTCAAATCGACGTCGGCTACGTTCCAGCGTTGTCAGCCAGCCCCGGAAGTCGGACTAGGAAGCGCATCGGCTGACGAACAGGACGCCAACTTAGCACGTTTTAATCATCTTTAATGCCAAATCATAACTAACACAACGCGTAAAGTAACACGTCTCAATTGAAAGGAGTTGTCGCCAATATGCTAAGCGTTTTTAATACGTTAACGCGCCAAAAAGAACCGTTTAAACCAATTACCCCCGGAGTTGTGAAGATGTATGTCTGTGGGCCGACTGTTTATAACTATATTCATATCGGGAATGCCCGCTCCGCAATCGCCTTTGATACGATTCGGCGGTATTTTGAATACCGGGGCTACCACGTCGACTATGTCTCTAACTTTACGGATGTTGATGATAAACTCATCAAGCGAGCCGCTGAGGACCATACCACGGTTCCCGCTGTGGCAGACCGGTTCATTCAAGCTTTCATGGAAGATACTGCGGCGGTCAATATTGAACCGGCGACGGCTCATCCCCGCGCATCTGAAAATATTCCAGAAATTATTGCGTTTGTCCAAGTCCTGATTGATAAGGGCTACGCATACGAATCAGCTGGTGATGTCTACTACCGGGCCCGTAAGTTCAAGAATTATGGGCAACTCTCAGATCAACGAATCGATGACTTGGAAGTTGGTGCGAGTCAACATACGGCGGATGAAGAGACTGATCGTAAAGAAGATCCAATCGACTTTGCCCTCTGGAAAGCGGCTAAACCCGGTGAAATCTCGTGGGATTCCCCATGGGGTGCTGGACGACCAGGCTGGCATATCGAATGCTCCGTGATGTCGACCAAGTATCTCGGCGATACGTTTGATATTCACGGTGGTGGGCAAGACTTAGAGTTCCCACATCACGAGAATGAAATCGCTCAAAGTGAAGCCAAGACTGGGCAGAAGTTTGCCAACTACTGGCTGCATAACGGCTTTGTGACAGTTGGTGACGACAACGAAAAGATGAGCAAGTCACTGGGCAACTTTGTGACGGTCCACGATATCATCAAGACGGTCGATCCCCAAGTGCTGCGCTTTTTCATGGCAACGACGCAGTATCGGCGGCCAATTCAATATACGCAGGGCAACCTGGACGAAGCTGCCAATAATTTAGATAAGTTGCGGAATGCTTATCGTAATTTAACGTTCCGTCTCAAGGACGCGACGACTGGGGCTGACGAAACGGTCAGTGCACAGCTGAAGACGTTGACTGACAATTTTGTGACTGCAATGGACGATGATTTTAATGTCCAGAACGGGGTCGCAGCAGTTTATGAATTAGCCAAATTGGCCAACGTGTATGCCGCTAAAACGACCGTTCAAAGTGACACCTTGACGGCATTAAGTGCGACCCTCGAGGCGTTAGCCGGTGTGTTTGGCGTGACCTTAGCAGCTCCCGCCAACGCGAGTTTGGCAGACGATGCGATTCAAGCGCTGATCGATGAACGCGAAGCAGCTCGGCAAGCCAAGGATTTTGCCAAGGCCGACCAGATTCGTGACGACTTGAAAGCGCAAGGGATCATTTTAGAAGATACGCCTCAGGGTGTGCGGTTTAGAAAGGAATAATATGCAAGTTGATTATCAGCAATTAAATGGGATCGCGCTCGCGTACCTCGGTGACGCGGTGTATGAACCATTTATTCGCCAACACTTGATTGAAAGTGGTTATACGAAGGCGACTAAGTTACACCATCATGCGACACATTACGTTTCAGCCAAGGCTCAAGCGGCGTTGATCGAACGGATGCAGGCTGAAGAAGTTCTGACACCGACCGAAGTCGACGTGTTCAAACGGGGCCGGAATGCCAAGAGTCATACGTCTGCCAAACACACGGACGTCCTGACTTATCGTATTTCGACGGGGTTTGAAGCGGTATTTGGGTATTTACAACTGACCCAACAGACGGACCGAATCGCAGAACTCGCGCAGTGGTGCATTAAACAAGTGGATGAAGGGAGGGTTTCCAGTGTCAAATAATGAACAGGACCAAACAGCAGCTGACTTTGTGATTGGTCGCCATCCAGCAATGGCTGCCATTAAGAGTGACCAACAAATCAACAAAGTCTTTATTCAAAGTGGGTTACAGGCGGATGTGCTGAATGATATTGCTAAAATTGCCAAAAAACGGAATTTGATCGTGCAATACGTCCCCAAACAAAAGTTAGACCGGTTGACCGATAATGCGAACCATCAGGGGGTCGCAGTCGGAGTCGCCGCGTTTGAATATGCGACGATCGATGACTTGTTTGCCGTGGCGAAGGCCAAGGATGAAGCCCCATTTTTCTTGATTTTAGATAACATCGAGGATCCCCACAACCTCGGTTCAATCATGCGGACAGCGGATGCCGCCGGGGTACATGGGATCATCATTCCAAAACGCCGGGCAGTCGGCTTGACCAGTACGGTGGCCAAAACGTCGACGGGTGCAATCGAACACGTCAAGGTGGCGCGGGTCACGAACTTGGTTCAGATGGTCAAGCAACTGCAAGAAGCCGGCCTCTGGATTTTTGGAACGGACATGAACGGAACGGATTACCGCCAGTGGGATGCATCTGGTGCAGTCGGCCTCATTATTGGGAACGAAGGCAAGGGGATTTCCCCATTGTTGAAGAAAAACGTCGATGAGATGCTGACGATTCCAATGATTGGTCATGTTCAGAGTTTGAATGCCAGCGTGGCAGCTAGCCTCTTGATTTATCAAGGTTATACGTCACGGCATCCACTGGGAAAATGATATGAAACAACAACTATTGATTGTTGATGCTTATAATATGATTGGTAATTGGCCCGAGCTCAATCATTTGAAGCAAACGGACCGCTTACCACAAGCCCGCGATGAGTTAATCAGCATGTTAACTGAATATAAGAAAATCACGGGTCTCAATATCAGCCTAGTATTTGATGCGATGTACGTCCCAGGTAACTCTAAGAGCTATCGCCAGGCGGATTTGGAAATCATCTGGACGAGTAAGGACCAGACGGCGGACAGTTATATTGAAAAGTATGCGGCTGAAAAACAGTCGCGGGTGCTTCAAGTCACGGTCGCCACGAGTGACCAAGCCGAACAGTGGGTGATTTTTTCTGAAGGTGCCCTACGTGTGCCGGCCTTAGAATTACGCAAACGGGTCCATACAGCACTGAAGGAAGTCCGTCATACAGCTGTTCGGACGCAAGACTTAGGGTCGGTGCGCAAATCACCTTGGAACGAAGCCCAGTTGACAGCGCTCGATCAGTTTCGTCAGCAGTTGGAACGCAATCACGTCAAACATCACCATAAGTAGGCGCTGAACAGGTCACTAGTTTGGGATTAGTGGATGCCTGGTGTTAGGTGATGAGGAAGATGTGCGCACGGACAATTGTCGGATGCTTAGTGTCGCTGCGCATGACGCAAAGTAACAAAGTGAGACGTTTTAAAATGGTTACGTCACGCGGATAATCTCGACACTGAGCTGCGATGGCAATCAGGACCGCAATATCGTGATATCCACCGCTCTTGTGTTAACGTCCCGGTTATTTTGATAAGTCGACATTGCCAATTTAATACCCGTCAAATCAGCTCAAAATAAGAACCTTCGTTCGCTTGTGGTGCCGCGGATAACCCCGTATATTGAGTGTTACAGATGCTCAGGGGTGCGGTTTCTGAAACTAAGTGGAAGTAGGAACGTCATATGGATGAGCAACAATTAATTGCGTTAGCAGCAACTGGAGATAGTCTCAGTATCCAAATTTTGGCTGTACAATATCAACCGGTGGTTTGGCGGTTGCGACAGCACTACTACGTTCCAAATTTTGAGACGGATGATTGGTGCCAAGAAGGACGGATTGCCGTTCATCGGGCCGCTCAGAGGTATCAGCGAGCTCAGGATTGTCCCTTTGGCGCGTATTTCCGGGCATTGTTGACTCATCAGATTATTGATTGTATTCGGCGGGCGCAAGCTCAGAAACGTCGTCCGGACGGTGAGCGAGTCCCGCTGGATGTCAATGACGAACAAGCCGTTGGTGAGTTACAAGCACCGACAATGTCGACACTGGATATCGTGCATGTCCGCGAGCAGATTCGGGTGTTTGGCCTAATCTGTTCGACATTTGAAGGCGCCGTTTTCGCCGATTTGTTGGCAGGATGTTCGCCTGAAAGCATCGCGGCACACTACCATGTTGAAGTACCACAGGTGATCAACGCAATTGACCGCTGTCGCAAAAAGTTGCGAGCGCTCTTACGCTCAGCATCCTGAAATTGACATTCGAAAAGTTCCATGCTAATGTTATACCTGATTTATCATGGAGGTTTTGTCGATGGCACAGAAAAAAGTTGCATTAGCATGTACCGTTTGTGGTTCTCGGAACTACACGATCGATGCTAACCCAAATCGAACTGACCGCTTAGAAGTTAAAAAATTTTGTAAATATTGTGGCAAACATACACTTCATCGTGAAACGCGGTAGGGGGATTAGAAATGCGCTTATTTAAATTTTTTGGTCAAGTTGGACGTGAAATGAAGAAAGTCACCTGGCCAACTTGGCGCGAGAATCGTCGCGACTCATGGACAGTGGTTTCAACATCCTTGTTCTTCGTGGCATTCTTCGCACTGTTTGATTGGATTATTCAATTATTATTACAGATGTTAACAAGCTGGCATTAATGGCTTTTTGAATCATAATTTGTTATAATAATGGCAATGAAAGAAAACTTCGTGTAAACGAGGTTTTTTTATTTTGCCTCAAGACATTTTTAAAGGAGAATCGTAATGGTCGAGTCTGTTGAAAAAAGATGGTATGTCCTACATACCTACGCTGGTTATGAAAATAAGGTTAGTTCTAACTTGGAATCCCGGATTCAATCCATGGGAATGGAAGACAACATCTTTCGGGTCGTTGTCCCTGAAGAAGAAGCCCATGAAGTGAAGAATGGGAAAGACAAAGTTGAAATGAAGAAAATTTTCCCAGGCTACGTGTTGGTTGAAATGGTTATGACGGACCAAGCTTGGTACATTGTTCGTAACACGCCTGGTGTCACTGGGTTCTTAGGCTCTCATGGGCAAGGTAGTAAGCCAACCCCATTGTTGCCAGAAGAAGCTGAACAGATCCTTCATCAATTAGGAATGAGCGCACGTCATACGGAATTGAACGTTGAAGTTGGCGAACAAGTTACCATTATCGACGGTGCCTTCTCAGGTCTTTCAGGTGAAATCACTGAAATTGATAATGAAAAGATGAAGCTCAAGGTCAACATCAACATGTTTGGTCGTGAGACGAGTACGGAATTGGACTTTGATCAGGTTGATCAGATTCAATAATTAATCTTAAGGATAAGTAAGCTGGTGGACCATCTTGGCAGAAGTGATTTTAGTCATCATCGGCGTCATTGTGCTCGGCGTCATCAGTCGAATTTCGTTTAAATTTTGGCAATACGGCCGGCCTCAGCATTTGAAAGCAGCCAAGCCCGCGCAGACGGCGGATGATAGTGCGGTGACCTTGTTTATCCCCGGATATGCGGGTAATCGCTTCTCATTCGGTGGCATGCTTCAACGCTTCACGGCCGGTGAGATTGCCAACAAATCGTTGGTGGTCATGATTGATCGTCATAATCACCCGCACGTGACTGGCGAATTAGATGACTATCGACCAATGGTGCAGCTAATCTTTGCGACCCCGCGCGTGGCAGTCCGGCAACAAGCCGCGGGCGTCTTGGCGGTCGTACAATATTTAATTGCTCATGAGCATGTCCAGACCATTAATTTGGTCGCACATTCCATGGGTGGCGTGGTGCTCTTTCAATATCTGACGACGGCAGCTAAGCTTGTGAATTTGCCGGAGGTCCGCAAAGTCGTTACAATTGGGGCGCCATTCAATGATAGTGAAGTTGGTCAAAATACGTATCCAATCGAGAACCACCCCTTAACTGCGACTGGCCCGACCAAGACGACGCCAGTTTATAATTACTTTTTGCGGACGCTGCAACGGTTGCCCAATACGATCTCGTATTTGAATATCGCGGGCAACATCGGTGATGCGGCGCAAAGTGATGGGGCGGTGGCACTCAACAGTGCGTTATCGCTACGATTTTTATTGCGGCCGACACGTGATCAGTATCAAGAATTTGTCGTTCATGGTAAGAATGCGCGTCATTCACGGTTGCATGAGAATTATGAAGTGGACCGACAAATTGTTCAGTTTTTATATCCGGATACCACAAAAAAGGTTGATGGTGAAAAATAGATATGCTACAATGATGTTTGTGCGTCACGTATGCACGTTTACGTGGGAGGAGCAAAAACTCAGCTCCATTTACCACATCACGGACTAAGGAGGAATGTCTCGTGGCTAAAAAAGTAGCTAACGTTGTTAAATTACAAATTCCTGCGGGCAAAGCAACACCTGCTCCGCCAGTTGGACCAGCTTTAGGTCAAGCAGGTATCAATATCATGGGCTTCACAAAGGATTTCAATGCTCGTACCGCTGATCAAGCAGGTATGATTATTCCCGTTGTGATCACAGTGTACGAAGATCGTTCATTCGACTTCATCACTAAGACCCCACCTGCTGCCGTTCTATTAAAGAAAGCTGCCGGTGTTGAACATGGTTCCGGTGAACCTAACACGAAGAAGGTTGCAACTGTAACCAAGGATCAAGTTAAGCAAATCGCCGAAACTAAAATGCAAGATCTAAACGCAGCTGATGTTGAAGCAGCAATGCGCATGATCGAAGGTACTGCTCGGAGTATGGGATTCACCGTCGAAGGCTAATTCAGTACTGTTGAGTATGTCGGACACTTCATCAAAATGAATGTGTCAAGTGGGAGGAAATCTCCGTTTGAACCACATTTGCAAGGAGGAAAACACTTAGATGGCAAAGAAAAGTAAACAATACCAAGAAGCCGCTAAGCTAGTTGATCGTGACAAAGCTTACGATGTAACTGAAGCGGTAGACTTGGTTAAAAAAATGGATTTCGCAAAGTTTGATGCAACTGTTGAAGTTGCCTTCAAATTAAACGTTGATACAAAGCAAGCCGACCAACAACTTCGTGGCGCGGTTGTCCTTCCTAACGGTACCGGTAAAGATCAAACCGTTGTCGTTTTCGCTAAGGGTGACAAGGCTAAAGAAGCTGAAGAAGCCGGTGCTGACTTTGTTGGCGAAGCTGACCTTGTTGAAAAAATTCAAGACGGTTGGTTAGACTTCGACGTCGCAATCGCTACCCCTGACATGATGGCCCAAGTTGGTCGTTTAGGTCGGGTTCTTGGACCTAAAGGCTTAATGCCTAACCCTAAGACTGGTACGGTTACGATGGACGTTGCTAAGGCCGTTAACGATTCAAAAGCTGGTAAGGTGACTTACCGGACTGACCGTGACGGTAACGTTCACGTTCCTGTTGGCAAGGTATCATTCGATACTGACAAGCTTGTTGGCAACTTCAAGACGATTGAAGACACCATCGTTAAAGCTCGTCCAGCCTCAGTACGTGGGACTTACATCCAAAACTTAGTTGTGACATCAACCTTTACCCCAGCGGTACGTGTTGACTTAGCATCATTTTAAGGATTAATTTCTGAAAACAATTGACCCCGTGGGTGATCTGTGATAGATTACTAGAGGTTAAGTAATATCTCTACCTAAGACTCAGGCGGCTTAACGGCCTTAATCTACCTGCCGAGGACATTGTTTTTTCTCTATGTCTTGGTGGACATAGGGATTTTTTTATAAATCCCTGAACCAAAATTCTGGGAGGTGAATCTGTTGAGTAAAGAAACAATTGCTGTTAAAGCACAAGAAGTCGAAGAAGTTGCAGAACAATTAAAGAACTCAGTATCAGCCATCGTTGTTGATTACCGTGGTTTGACGGTTGCAGAAGTAACTGATTTACGTAAGCAATTACGTGATGCCGGTGTTCAAATGCGCGTTATCAAGAACAAGATCATGGTGCGTGCCGCTGATAAGGCCGGATTTGAAGACTTAAAACCTGTATTTGCTGGTCCTACTGCCGTTGCCTTCTCTGAAGAAGACCCAGTTGCTCCTGCAAAGATCTTGGCTAACTTCGCGAAGACTGCGGACGCTCTTCAATTAAAGGGTGGCGTTATCGAAGGTAAAGTTGCAGATCTTGAAACTGTTCAAGAATACGCTACGATGCCATCACGTGAAGAATTATTGGCTACGATTGCCAACTTGTTACAAGCACCTGTTCGTAACGTTGCATACGCTGTTAAGGCGGTTGCTGAAAAAGGCGACGAAGACGCAGCTTAATCAGCTGTCAGTGTGTTAAAAAATAAAAAATAAGTTCATATAAAATGGAGGAACAAAAAATGGCTTTTGATAAAGATGCTATTATCGACTCATTAAAAGAAGCTTCAATCTCAGATTTAAACGACTTAGTTAAGGCTATCGAAGAAGAATTCGATGTCTCAGCTTCAGCTCCTGTTGCTGTTGCCGGTGCTGCTGGTGGCGACGCTGCCGCTGCTAAGGATTCATACGATGTTGAATTAACTGAATCCGGTGACCAAAAGGTTAAGGCTATCAAGGCCGTTCGTGATATCACTGGTCTTGGCTTGAAAGACGCTAAGGGTCTTGTTGACAACGTACCTTCAATCATCAAGGAAGGCGTTTCAGAAGACGAAGCCAACGATATGAAAGCTAAGCTTGAAGAAGTTGGTGGTGTCGTTACCCTTAAGTAATTTTTACTTAACGGAACGTCATCGAACCGGATACACTGCTGTTATGGTAGTGTGTCCGGTTTTTTTGTACGATAATTTTCACAAGCTTTGGTTTGTTTGTGTTTAACGGGGATGAAAGAAGAGTATGTCACACTTCTCAAAAAACGGGAAGCGTAACATACTCTTCTTATTTGAGCTCAAGAATATGACTTTTATCTGACCAAGAAAGTAAGCTTATATGGGCGTCACGAGCAATTTGTTCGGCACGTTTTGTCACTGAACCTTCTGAATTATTGTAAATAATGGCATAGCTAATATCGCTAGCGATTTTATGACTTCTGGTTGCAATATCTCTATATTGATAGGCATTGACAACCACTTGATTGAAACTAATTCGATTTTGAAAATTGATTAATCTCATTGGCCTCTTTTCCTTGGGTGGAATTGTATAATCGATAATGTAATCGACGCCACTTTTACCAGAAATTTGATATTGAGGCAAGCCGCCAAAGTCTTGATCTTGCATGAAGGTAAAAACTTCGTCAAAGAATAGCCGTTCAATATTTGTTTTTTTGGGAATTGATAAATCGTTTATCGTGACCATTGCTGCCAGAAGATTTTGTTTCATTAACGGGAAATTGGCAGATGTACCCGTAACAGATAAAACATTGTCAAACAAGTCTACATTATAACGGTGCGTTGTTTCTTTCATGATTTGTTTCCGCATCGGAGAATTTAGATTAATACCATATAACAATAGGTTTTCAAGTGTCGTGCCGTCATCGCTTAAACGCAGCTTGCTATCAGAGAGTCGCTCGACATAGAGTCGCATGTTGTCACCAATCATATTCAAGAACGGGGTTGTCACCTCGTCTGCTTGGTCGATTTTTTTAATTGTATATTGGTCTCTTAACCAACTCATATAATCGTTAAGTAATTGATTAGTGTCCATATCAGTATCCACCTCCTGACGGATTAAAGTTTAAACAGTTGGTTCTGAAATCTCCAGTAACTCAACTTGAAAGTTATTATACCTGCAGGGAACTTTTAAATCCGGCTTCTAATTAAGCTTTTTTGGTGACTTACGATCTTTTAAAGCTCGCAGTTGTCTCATGCTGGCTCTGTTACTCAATAGTATTTTCATTTGATCTTTTGCCATACCTTTTAGACATATGAGTCCGCTCAAACTCTGAAATGTTATTTTTTATGAGTTCCGTATTTAAGTCATTGTTCCTAAATGCTTCAACTTGCGTTCCATTTGCATTAATAATTTCTTTATCAAGTGCCATTATATTAACTTCCATTTTTAAACCCGTCGAAATCGACGGGTATAGAACATGAACAATATCTTCCTGATGAACTAAAAAGCTTATGTATTTGTGAGTGTTCCGTTTTGAAATCTGATAAAGGACGTCTGGTTCAAAGCGAGTAACGGGAATCGAACCCGCAACTACAACTTGAAAAGCCGTAGTTTTGCCATTAAACTACACTCGCGTTATCATTTGCTGCAGGGGGACATATGATAGTCTCAGTATTTGATTCTTCTCAGCATGAAAGTCTACTTATTAGTCTCAGTAACTCCAAGTATTATTATGCCACCATCTGTACTAGCAAAAGCACTTACAGTTCCCCAACGATCACTTGATACAGAATTAGAGGCTTTCTTATATTCAAGGTGAGCGTTTTCTATATGTAATTTTTCCATGTTGAACTTCCTACATATACCAGGTAAAACGTAGATAAAATAAAAAGAGCAAGATGAAGCATAAACGCCGTACTATGGGTGTTTAGGATGATTATGTTGTGCATTATAGTGTACAAATCGTAGATAAATCGTAGATATCATTGCCCAAATTCTCAAATCATCGGCTACTTCGTAATCATTTTCAGCATAACACTTTACCTAACTATGAACGCGTCATTTGCTGCTTAACCTCACATTGAAGTTTAGCAACAGTTCTTTTGCTACTACCGTATTAAGCTGAGAGCAGGCATGTTAGTAACATTTTTCATTATGCGGCTACCTTGTAGACAACTATACTACACTTGTTGGGTATTTTGATATATGAGCGACTATGGATTCCGAATGTACATGTCAGCGACTAACTGAGCTAGTCCCATCATTATAATTCAGCGTCATTCCGGGTTGAACATTGAAGATATAAACGTTAAAACTAACGGCATTGTTGCCAACAGATTGGCCCCGCATTTGAACACCACGGGCTAACAATTTGCTGCCCTTGAAACCGGGATAAACCGACTGTTCGATTTTGTCAAAGAAAAAAGGCATCCTCTCCTAATAGAAGAAAATGCCTTTTGTTCTAGTCGGCTTATCATCGCTGATTACCAACCATCTCATTTTCCCTATTTTATTGTATTAAGATGTTCAAGTCAATTTTCTGATCAAAATAGACACTATTCTTTTCGCGTGGTTGAGCCAGTGACTGTAGGTGATGACCCCGTATTAGCCGTCTTAATGCTGAATTTGTTATTTTCGGCCTCTTCAATGATAGTATCAAACACCCGTCATTAACTAAATACGTAAAAAAACTGGAAGTGCGCGTCACTTCCAGTTTTATTTAAGGCAATAGCAATCAACTCAATCAGCGACTCACCGAACTAGTCCCATCATTATAATTCAGCGTCATCCCAGGCTGAACATTGAAGATATAAACGTTAAAACTAACGGCGTTGCTGCCAACAGATTGACCACGCATTTGAACACCACGGGCTAACAATTCGTTGCCCCTGAAAATTGGGGTTACTTGGTAGCGGACGTAGTTATTGGGACTGGCTTTCAAATAGTCCGCAACTTGGTCTTCGTAAGTCGTCATTTCGGGGTCATTCAAGGTGCGAGTTCCGGTCATCAGATTTTTGATGTTATTATTTTGACCAGTCAACTGGTAACCAATCAAGTGACTGCGATTATAGAGCCAGCCGCTGCTGATTCGTTTATTATGCCAGCCAGTTGGTTGGACGTTGAGCGCCTCACGTTCGGCCTTAGGCATCAGTGATTGGTTGAGTAGGGCGTTGGCAGCCGTAACCCGGTTCAGTTGGTCTAAGTCGCCGTATTTTTGCCAGGCGCCGCGGCTGGTACTGAGGTCGTCACGACTAAACGCCGGCTGATTTTGATTGACGGTGATCGTCTGTTGACCCGCGTAGGCTTTGTTGGCCAACGCTGCGTTACTTGGATTACTTCCGGTAGTGGTGGTTGCGGCCGTTTTGGACGTTGCACCAGCTTGTTGGTTCTTTTTCTTCTGATTATCGACTTGTGTTTTGTCTTTTGATAATTGCTTGGCAGCTTGCTTTAAACTACTGGCAGAGGCCGAGTTCGCTTCTTGAAGCGCCGTCAATTTTTGATCATTGGTTGCGGTAACTAGGTGTGTTTTGGTGACGGTCTTCGTTTTGACTGTCGGTTGTGCCTGCTTCCCCGGTAGACTAAAGAGTCCAATACTGACGAGCAATAAGAGTAGCGCGGGCCAACCGTGCCGCCACCATTGCCGTCCGGGATAATGGCGATAGCTCCGCCAACCCCAGTAGATTGCGGCCAATAAAATAAGTGTTCCGATGATTCCCAATGTGCTTCCCCCTAACGTAGTGACTTGCGGTAGCCAGCAGCTTGTGCTTCGGCTTCTGTACTAAAATAAATCGCATTTTTACCCGCCATCCGGTAGTTTTGCCCCGTTTCAACGTGGTAAATCTTTGAATTGCGGTTACCGACGATGCGGCCCGTTTGCGCAGTGTTGGTATCGCCCGAGGTCCGGTTGGCATGGCTGGTCTGAGTGGAAGCAGTCTGGCTTTGGGCCGTTTGTTTAGATTCGCTCGCAGCTTCGGATGCAGCCTTGGACTGTGACTTTGATGCGGCTACGGCAACGCTGGCAGCGGATTTGGACGCCGCACGTGAAGAAGCTTTGACGGCAGCGGTGGAACTTGCGAGTTGGTCAGATTGTGAATCAGCCTGACTAGCGGCCAGTGAGAGTTGTTTTTCGCTTGAGCTGAGCGCCTTAGCTGATGCGGCGTTTGCTCGACTAGCTGCGCGTGCTTTGGCCCAAGCAGTCTTGTTGGCCTTAGTCCGTTTCGTGACGCGAACCACCTGCGTTTTGGTGCTGGTCTGCTTGGCAGAATCTTGCGCAGTCGTGGTGCAGCCCGTTAAAATGAATAAACTCGCAAAGATAATTGCAAGCTGTTTAGCATGGTGCATGTGTGTCTCCCCCTTGGTAAGTATATGAATATTATTATACAGAAACGGTAACCGCGGGTAAAGGCTACTTGGCTGTCAGAATACTAGTGGACTGCGGTTTGGAGAATCGGGTGGTTTGCTTGCGGATGGATGATTGGTTGCAAATTGCTGGTAAAGTCCGGCGGTTCAGCTTAAAGTTAGTAATGTGAAATTATTAGTTCAATCGGGCACTCGGACGCCGTAAAACGCCGATAACGGTTGTATAAACAGGCTAAGATTGCGATAATAGGAACAAACAGACCAGATGGGGGAATTTTTTTGAAGGCAAGGTTACAGAAAATCGGGGCGGCAATCAATAAACGCATGGGGATCATTAAGGCGCTGTTTGTGTTCTCCGTCCTGTTATTTGTGATTTCAGAAGTCGGCAAAATCGCGAAGGAGGTCAGCGGTGCGCAGTTGGCGACCGCACTGGCTTCGCAAAGTTGGTGGCATCTATTGAGCATGGTCGTGATTGGGATTGTTGCCGTCACGCCAATGCTGACATACGATGTGATGATTACGAAGTTTTTGCCCAATCACTATTCATTGGGCTATATTCTAAAAGCGGGGTGGATCACCAATACCTTTACGAATATTGGTGGCTTTGGTGGCGTGCTGGGTGCGTCCTTGCGCGCTAACTTTTATAACCGTGAAGCGACTAAAAAACAAATCGTATTTGCAATTTCTAAAATCGCGTTATTTTTGGTCTCGGGCCTATCACTGTACTGTATGATTTCGCTGGTCCTAGTTTATGGCTTCGGCATTGGTCAAATGTATGGGACTTACTGGATTTGGCTCGTCGGTGGGGCCTTGTATTTTCCAGCCATTTTTATTTTTACCCGGGTCAATGATTCGGAATTTTTTGATGGCTTGACACTAGGTAATGTCGTGCGCTTATTGAGTGGCTCATTTGGTGAATGGACCGGCTGCGTACTGTTCTTCCTGTTGATTGGGAACTTTATGGGACTGCCAATCGATTTTGCGGCAGTCGTCCCGTTATTCGTGATTGCCTCGGTCGTTGGTGAGGTTTCAATGGTGCCCGGCGGAATCGGCTCGTTTGACGTCTTCATGATTTTTGGCCTGGCAGCGGTCGGCGTTTCGCGCCCAGATGCCGTCGCCTGGCTGTTGTTCTATCGATTATTCTACTATATTATTCCGTTTGCCATTGGGCTAGTGCTATTCGTCCATGATACGGGACATCGGCTCAACGTTCGATTGGCAGGGATTCCTAAGCAAGCCTTGCAACGGGGCGCTCAGATGGTCTTGACGGTCTTTCTGTACGTCTCTGGCTTCTTGATGCTGCTCATGTCGACGGTCCCCAACTTCGCGTACAATAATAAACTGTTCTTGCAGTTCTACCCGTACACGTTCTTTTTCATTAACCAAGCAAGTAGTATCATCATGGCGTTTCTACTAATTGGGGTCGCGTTGGGAACGGCCGGACGGGTCAAAAAGGCGTTTTGGCCGACCGTGATCGTTCTGCTGGTCGCAATTTTGAATACGATTCGCTGGTTAGTCGTCTATGATGCAATTTCCATGAAATTTATTATTTTCCTAGTCATTATTCTGGCGTTGGTAGCACTGTCACGGCACGCCTATTATCGCGACCGGATGGCCTTTTCGTGGGGGCAAACGTTGTGGGTTGGTTGTGTCTACGTCGTGACCTTCGTGTTGTACACGATCGTGGGGGTCTACAACGCGCCGCAGATCCATCACCGGCACGCGGTTCCCGAAGCACTATTCTTCCCGTCACAGAAGCTCTGGTTATTTGGGGTGCTGGGACTCGTCCTGGCTGCCATGATTTTAGTTTTGATGTATCGATATTTTGCCAGCGGTCACAACCAGCGTTTACAGCAAACCGTGGATGCCGCGCGGGTCAAGCAGGTCATCGACAACTATGGTGGTAATGAAATTTCACATTTAGCTTACTTGAATGATAAGTTAGCTTACTATTACCAAGTTGATGGCCAAGACCAACTCATCTTCTTGTATCAGCTCAAGGCGGATAAATTAATTATCATGGGTGAGCCGTTTGGCAATCAGGCGGTGCTCCAGGCGGCGCTTGAACAATTGCTAGACGATGCCGATAGTGATGGCTGTTCGCTGGTATTTTATGAAATCAACGAGACGCTGACGATGCGGCTGCATGAGATGGGCTTTGACTTCATCAAAACGGGTGAGGAAGGTCATGTTAAACTAGCTGATTTTAGTCTGGCTGGTAAACGGCTCCGCGGTGAACGCGCGTTAATGAATAAATTTGCGCGTGATCAGTATGAGTTTGCGGTCTTGCAACCACCGTTTAGCGCAGAAGTCATGGCCGAGCTGCGGGCCGTTTCAGACAGTTGGCTAGCCGGTGAGACGGAAAAAGGCTTCTCGTTGGGCTTCTTTGATGAGTCCTACTTGAATCAGGCGCCCATCGCCGTCGTGTATGATCCTGAGCACCGGATCGTTGCTTTCGCCAACATCATGCCGCAAGGGAATCACCAAACGACCTCGATTGACTTAATGCGTTCAAGTAAGGCCGCACCATCCGGCATCATGGATACGGTGTTCGTGCATTTATTTGAGCAAGCACGCGATGACGGCTATGCCTATTTCAATATGGGAATGGCGCCATTATCCGGCGTCGGCGTCTCCCGGTATAGTTTTATTCAAGAAAAGATTGCACACTTGATTTATGAGTACGGGTATCAGCTATACGGGTTCCAAGGGTTGCGTTCCTATAAGGAAAAATATGTGACGGATTGGGCGCCGAAGTACATCGCCTACCGTAAACGCAATTCGCTGATTTTCACCATCCTCCAGTTGCTGCAGGTGGTAAATACGCGGGTGCATAAATCTGGTCAACGCCGACCAGTGTGGTTATTCAAACGGTTGAAATAATTGAATGGGATGCGTCGTTGCTAGCAGTGACGGCGTGTCTTTTTTTAGGACGGCCGCTGTTCACTCGGATACGTCGGTGCCGCAATCTGTCAATACCAGGGGTGGTCATGGGGACGTTCGTAAATGAGGATCCTAAGTAAAAATTGATGGCAAAAATAATGATTGCACCAAAGCCCGATGTAACAGGTTGTAACACGATAGTTGCTCGACTTTTAGCGAGGCTTGCCGGTATGCTGAACTTGATAACAGAAAGGATTTGATGAATTGGAATTAGGGCCAGCGTTAAAACAGCAACGAGAGTCGTTAGGGTTAACCCAACAAGTATTGGCAGACCAATTACACGTGACCCGACAGACGGTTTCACGTTGGGAAAATGGCAGTACGTATCCCAACTTAGATACCTTGGTCGAATTGAGTGACCGTTTGAACATCTCATTAGATAAGCTACTTAAATCTGAGGAAGTCCCCGTAGTGCCGGTGGTTCATCAGATTAGTCGGGATGTACAGCTGAAACGGCGCTATTTACGTAGTTTGATTGTCATCATCAGTATGCTAGTTTTATTAGCCAGTCTATTCGGCTTACTGAGTTGGGGGCATCGGAATCAAATTGAGATGATCGACCGCGTGAATCCGTTTTTAAGCACGAAACTTGGCTATGGTATTTTGCCAACTAAAGTGACGGGGATGGCCGATACGTACGTGTCAGATGATTCCTTTGGCAACGGAGAGTGGTTGAAGTTCTACTCGGGGCAACCGACTAAGTCTGCCCGGTGGGTGCTAGTTAAACACAAGGGCTCGTACGTCAGTGGCGTTCGGGTGATTCGCCGCAATCAGATTCCACTCGTCATGCGGGAACAGGCCGGGACGATCTATCTCAAGTATCATCAGAAAACGGATGGCCCACGCGCTAGTTGGAAATTTTGGGATTGACTATGAATTGGTGGCGGTATTTCCGCTTGATGACACGCGCCCAGATTCAGCCCCATTAACACGACTTCGCACACAACAAAAGACCCGACGCACCGTCTTTCAATTAGACGTGTACGTCGGGTCTTTTGGTTGTCATGCATCGTAGCGCCACGCGAATAACGGTGTGGCGAGCGACTTAATTCGTATATTTAGGCGGTAGGACGTGTTTAAAGTGCTGGAAGCCGTCGAAGATTTCGTCCAAATCATGACCATTAATAAACAGGTCAAGGTTTGCTTCCGGTGCAAAGCCCAAATCGGCGGTCTTTTGCAGCATGTTGACCAGGTCATCGTAGAAGCCGTCAATGTTGTACAGGGCGATTGGTTTTTGATGGATGTCCATCTGACTCCATGAGAGCATCTGCAGGAATTCTTCAAACGTTCCGAAGCCACCGGGTAAGACAATGAATGCGTCGGCGAGATGCAACATCTTTTCTTTCCGTTCCGTCATCGTACGCGTTTCGATGAACGTCGTCACTTCTTTGAAAGCGAGTTCGCGTTCGACGAGAAAGTGGGGAATGATACCAATCACGCGCCCACCAGCCGTCATGGTTGCTTTGGCGACTTTCCCCATCAGGCCATGGTCACCCCCACCATAGACCAGTTGATAATCATTGGCAGCGAGGTATTTGCCTAACGCGACCGTCTTATCACTAAAAGCTTGGTCCAAACCAGAATTGGACCCACAAAAGACACAAATATTATGAATTGCCATTTGAAACGACCCCCAAAATAAATTTTCCTAGCAAAAATGCGACCCGCTGCCGAGCCGCATTTTAATTAATAACACCGTGATACCAACTAACAACGTTCGTACTGACGAGACGTTTTAGTCGTCTGGTTCACCAATATCGTAGTCGGTATCTTGCATGGCTTCAACTTGACCTAACCGATAGCCATTCCCAACTTGTGAGAAGAAGTCATGGTTAGAAGTCCCCGTTGAAATCCCGTTCATGACCACTGGGTTAACGTCTTCGGCCGTGTCTGGGAAGAGGGCGTCTTGACCCAAGTTCATCAAGGCTTTATTGGCGTTGTAACGACTGAAGGTCAAAACTTCATCTGACCAGCCAATTTGATCGTAAACGAGGTGCACGTAGTTTTCTTCGTTTTCGTAAAGCTTGTAGAGGAAGTCGAACATCCAGTCTTTGAATTCGGCTTGTTGCTTTTCGGAACGGTTCTTGAAGCCTAATTGGAACTTGTAACCAATGTAAGTGCCATGAACACTTTCGTCCCGTAAAATCAATTTGATGATTTCGGCGACGTTTGGTAATTGGTTATGACCCAAGTAATATAGCGGTGTGTAGAAACCGGAATAGAACAGGAACGTTTCCAAGAAGACGTTCGCTACTTTTTGCTTCAATGGGTCTTCATCGATATTATCGTAAAGCTTGTAGATCCATTGTGCCTTAGTTTGCAAGAATTCTTCACTGTCACTCCAGTCGAAGATTTCGTTGATTTCGTCAGGCGTATTCAACGTTTCAAAAATCGTTGAGTAACTCTTTGCGTGGACCGATTCCATGAATTGGATGTTATTCAAAACGGCCGTTTCGTGAGACGTTAAGACATTTCGCCGAAGTGCTTGCAAGCCATCTTGTGATTGTAAGGTGTCAAGCAGTGTTAACCCGCCGAACACGTGTCCAACCACCCAACGATGGTCGTCATCTAATTCACGCCAGTCTGCCATATCGTTGGAGACCGGAATCCGGGTATCTAACCAGAATTGTTCCGTTAGTTTTTCCCAGGTACTTTTATCAATTGCATCTGAAACTTGATCCCAGTTAATTGCCTTATAGTTGCCATTACTGAGCAGTTTTTGGTAGTAAGCCAAGTCTGTTGCCATTTGTTATCCTCCTAGAGATCTAAGATACTAGATTACACAGCTTTCACATTCATTTACGCCAACTTCACCATCATCGTCGGTAAAGGTCCGGATGTAGTAAATGGACTTGATCCCTTTATGATAGGCGTAGTTCCGTAAAATGTTCAAGTCCCGCGTGGTCATCTTATCAGTGCGACCATCTTTCCATTCGTATAAGCCAGCTGGAATCGTTGAACGCATGAAGAGTGTCAAACTCATCCCTTGATCAACGTGTTGCTGAGCAGCCGCGTAAACGTCGATGACTTTGCGCATATCTGTATCATACGCTGACTTATAATAACCAATTGTATCATTAGATAGGTAAGGAGCGGGATAATAAATCTTACCAATTTTCTTTTCTTGCCGTTCTTCGACCCGATTGATGATTGGGTGCAAGCTAGCGGTCGTATCATTAATGTAAGAAATCGAGCCGTTTGGAGCGACTGCCATCCGGTTTTGGTGGTAAAGGCCATCGCGCATAACAGCTTCCTTGAGGGCTTCCCAATCTGCTTTGGTTGGAATGAAGATGCCATCAAAGAGGGCGGCCGTCTTGTCATATTTCGGTTGCCAATCTTGAGTCGTGTACTTGTCGAAGTAAGTCCCATCCGCGTACTTCGACTTTTCAAAGTTAACGAAAGTTTCGTGGCGTTCACGAGCGATTTCGTTAGAAGCTTTCAGTGTCCAGTAGTTTAAGAGTAGGAAGTAGATGTTCGTGAAGTCGACAGCTTCCTTGCTCCCATATTCCATATGGTTCTTGGCGAAGTAGGCGTGCAGCCCCATCGCACCCAAACCAATCGTATGAGCCTGATGGTTTCCTTTTTGAATCGAAGGCACAACGTCGACGTTGGAGTGGTCAGTGACAAACGTCAAGGCCCGCACCATTGCTTCAACGGAGTGACCAAAATCAGGGGAAGCCATTAAGTTAACGATATTCGTTGAACCCAGGTTACAGCTGATATCGGTACCGAGTTTTTCATATTGTTGTTGATCGTTGATCAGTGATGGTGTTTGGACCTGCATCACTTCAGAACATAAGTTACTCATGACGATTTTGCCATCGATTGGATTGTCGCGATTAGCGGTGTCCACGTTGACGACGTATGGGTAACCAGATTCTTGTTGTAACTTACTGATTTCATTTTCAAGGTCACGCGCCTTGATCTTAGTCTTACGGATGTTCGGGTTTTGGACCATGTTGTCGTATTCCTTAGTGATATCGACGTATGAGAACGGGACCCCATATTCACGTTCGACCCCGTAAGGACTAAATAGGTACATGTCAGCGTCCGCCTTGATTAGTTCATAGAACTTATCAGGAACGGTCACACCGAGTGACAACGTCTTTAACCGAATCTTTTCATCGGCATTTTCCTTCTTAGCAGAGAGGAAGGAAATGATGTCTGGATGGAAGACACTGAGGTAAACGACCCCGGCACCTTGGCGTTGTCCCAATTGATTGGAGTATGAGAAACTATCTTCCAATAACTTCATGACTGGAACGACACCACTAGCAGCGCCATCGATATGCTTGATGGGATCGCCGGCACCCCGTAAGTTACTGAGGTTGATACCGACCCCACCACCGATTCGTGATAATTGGAGTGCGGAGTTGATGGTCCGGCCAATTGAGTTCATGTCATCCGTCGACTGAATCAAGAAGCAAGAAATCAATTCGCCCCGCCGCGCGCGACCAGCGTTTAAGAAGCTCGGTGTTGCCGGTTGGTAACGTTGATGAATGATTTCGTCAGCCAAATCCATGGCAAGACCTTCGTCACCGTCCGCAAAGTAGAGGGCGTTCATTGCGACCCGGTCGATGAAGTTTTCCAAGTAGTAGTCGCCATCGTCAGTCTTTAACGCGTATTGGGCGTAAAACTTGTAGGCGGCCATAAATGTCTTGAAATGGAAATCTTGGGACCGCAAGTAATCGTAAAGCTTTTCAATGAAGCTAAAATCATATTTGTCGATGGCAGGGGTTTCCAAATAGTCGTGTTCACGTAAGTAGTCAAACCGGGCTTTGAGACTATCAAAGGTCATCGTGTTGGGCTTAACGTTTTGTTCAAGGAAGGCCGCGAGTGCATCTTGGTCTTTATTGAGTGGAATCTGATTATTAACGGGAATATTGATCTCATTATTCAAGTCATAATACGTGACGTCTTTTAAATCTTTTAAGGTCATAAGGAATCCTCTTTCTACAATATAATAATAGTGACTGGCAAAATCGACGACCCACAATCATCGTCCAACTGATTGTGGGTCGTTCATGATATTTTGTAAGACAAACCAGCTATGTAACCACGCAAAAAAGCGCGGGTAAACTAGACAGCTAATTGTTTTAAAGCATCGGGACGGAAGCCAGAAATACTGTCTTCGCCATTGATCTCAACAACGGGAACTGCTTGGAAGCCTTGATCTTTCAAGTAATCCACGTATTCAGGATTCGTGTTGATATTCTTTTCTTCAAAGGCGATATTGTGCGCAGTGAGGAACTTCTTAGTCATCTTGCATTGCATGCAGTTGTTTTTAGTAAATACGGTAACTTTTTTCATCTTTCATCATCCTAACTCGTTTTTCTGATAAATTTAGTATACAACATGTGGTGAAAAAAACAATCAAAAAACACAACATCTAGGGTGTGGTAAAAATCACAAACCCCAGATGTTGTGTCAGTGTCAGCCTTTAACCGACGAAAAGTTTTTTTAAATTATTTGTGGTTCACTCGTTGAATCAGTTATCATAGATATAGACCAGAAATTCAGAGGAAAATAAATATGACCAACTATTATTATACACACAATCCGGATATTGTGCATGATGAAAAGCAGTGGAATTTTGAAATTTTTAATCACCAATTTAAATTTACAACGGACAACGGCGTCTTCTCTAAGCGGACCGTCGATTACGGCTCGCGGACGCTACTAGCGGCCTTTGACGCTACCGATTTACCGAATGGGCCGATTCTTGATTTGGGGACCGGCTACGGGCCAATCGGGATGGCGTTAGCGTATCAGTCGCCAGAACGGACTGTCGATATGGTCGACGTCAACGAATTAGCATTGAGTCTGGCGCGAAAAAATGTCGCCTTAAATGGCATCACCAACGTTAATATTTTTACGTCGGATGTTTACGAGCAGGTCACGGCGACCAACTATGCGGCCATTGTGACGAACCCGCCAGTACGCGCGGGTAAGGCCGTCGTTGATGCAATGTTGACCGGGGCTAGTTCAAGACTCGCTGTGGGCGGAACCCTGACCGTTGTCTTACAGAAGAAGCAGGGGGCGCCCTCTGCGAAGAAGTTGATGCAGGCCACTTTTGGTAATTGTCAGATTATTAAAAAGGATAAAGGCTACTATATATTGCAGAGTGTAAAGGAGGGATAGTCGTGGCAGAACCAACAGCGGAAGACTGGATGCAAGAAGCGTTGCATGAAGCGCGGATGGCTTACCTGATTGGTGAAGTCCCAATTGGTGCCGTGATCGTGCACCAGGGTGAAATCATTGGCCGCGGCCATAACTTGCGCGAGCATGGTCAAGATGCCACGATGCATGCCGAAATCATTGCGATTCAAGAAGCCTGCGAGTATTTGCATAGTTGGCGACTAGAAGATTGCCAACTCTATGTGACTTTGGAGCCTTGCTTGATGTGCAGTGGCGCGATCATCAATGCCCGAGTACCAGAACTTTACTTCGGTGCGCGGGATCCGAAAGCCGGCGCCGTCCGTAGTTTGTATCAAGTGATGGACGATACGCGCTTGAATCATCAGGTGACGGTCCATGAGCGCATTCTAGCACGGCCAGCGGGTGAGATGCTGGAAAACTTCTTCCGTGACATTCGGAAACGCAAGAAAGCGGCGAAGAAAGCCCGCCGAGCAGCTGCCGAAAAAAATTAGGCGGATGGCTGGTAATTATCAGAAAAATCATGTATTATAGTATTTGCCGCAAGGCCAAAAGGCAAGGGTGGATTTACGAATCGTGTCAGGTCCGGAAGGAAGCAGCACTAAGTTTGCTTCATCTTGTGCCTTTTGTTTTTATGAAATGTAACAGCTCTTAGCCATTCGGTTGAGAGCTTTTTATTTAACCTAACTGGCTTTTACGGCCAATGCTTGGATGACGACTTGTCGTGCACACTGAGTTGAGGTCGCATTCACATACGGATGGTATTAATATAGTAATGTAACATTCGTTGTGTCGGTGATTGTTCAGCATTAACGCTGATTAAAACGTGCCAGTTGGTGGATTCTTGTTCGTCAGCCGGTATGCGCCTTAGTCCGACTTCTTGAGCCGACTGACGAACCACAAGCCAATGATTTTTTAATAACAAAACAAAAATATGACTGATGTAAGAAAGGAAGAATCGCATGTATCGGGCACTATATCGGGTTTGGCGTCCCCAACGCTTTGATGAAATCGTCGGGCAACAAATGATTACCCAGACGTTAAAAAATGCCATTATGACCCACCAGACGAGCCATGCGTATCTGTTTACTGGTCCCCGGGGAACTGGGAAGACGTCGGCAGCGAAGATTTTTGCGAAGGCCATCAACTGTCATCATCTGGTTGACGGGGAGCCGTGCAATGAATGTGAGACGTGTACGGCGATCACCAAGGGGCAGTTGAACGATGTCATCGAAATCGATGCTGCTTCCAATAACGGGGTCGAAGAAATTCGTGATATCCGTGATAAGGCCAAGTACGCACCAACCCAGGCGGATTATAAAGTCTATATTATTGATGAAGTCCACATGTTGTCGACCGGGGCGTTCAACGCACTGTTGAAGACGTTGGAAGAACCGCCGGCAAACGTCATCTTCATTTTAGCCACTACCGAACCACATAAGATTCCGTTAACGATTATTTCGCGGACCCAGCGTTTTGACTTTCGGCGGATTACGGCCAAGGATAGTTATGATCGAATGGTCTACATCCTGAATGAAAAAGACGTGACCTACGATGAAAAAGCGCTGCGTGTGATTGCGGCGGCCGCTGAAGGTGGGATGCGGGATGCATTGAGTATCTTAGACCAAGTGATTTCCTTCGGGGATAATACGGTCACCTTAGATGATGCGTTGATGGTCACTGGGAGTGTCACCAAGCAGTTACTTGCCAATTATGTGACGCAGGTGACGCACCACGAGACCAAGCCGGCCTTGGAGACGATGCGCGAAATCTTACAAGAAGGTAAAGATGCGAACCGCTTCATCGAAGATTTGATTAGTTATACGCGAGACGTGTTACTCTATCAACAGGCCCCTGAAATGGTCGACAGTGTGGCCATGGGTGAAGATGATCAACAGTTTGAGGCTTTTGCCAAGGAAATCGACGCCGAAGTCTTGTATCAGATGGTCAAAACACTGAATGATATTCAGCAGCAGATGCGGTTCACGACGCATCCCGACGTTTACTTGGAAGTTTTGACGGTCAAACTCGCGCAGTTGGATGGTCAAACGGCAACTGCTCAGCCAGCGACAACTACCGCGGCCGTCAATCCAGAAGATCCAACAGTGCACAAGCTCGCACAACAAGTTGAACAACTACAAAATGAAGTTAAAACGTTGCGGACGCAAGGTAGTGGGAACACTAAACCCGCGCCAGCGAAACCGCGTACGAGCAGTGGCCCAGTTGTTAAAAAGGTCAACGTTAGCCAAATCTATCCGATTTTGGGTGCGGCGACCAAGAATGACTTGTTGAAGGTCCGAGACGTTTGGACCGATTTGATGAATATCTTGAGTGTGACCCAACGCGCGCTGATGCACGTTGCTCAGCCGGTTGCCGCGAGTGCGGATGGCGTTGTAGTTGCCTTTGATTACGCGTTCGTTTATCAAAAGGCGATCGATGACCAGACACTGATTGATGCACTCGGTAATGGATTGGACCGCTTGATGGGTCAAGCACCTAAGATCGTGTGTGTACCTAAGGAGCAATGGCCGCAGATTCGTAAGGATTACTTGGCGACTCATCAGCCAGGGGGTGCCACTCCTGAGAAGCAGGCACCGGCCAAAGCACCCGTTGTTGAAGAAGCGAAGAACATGTTTGGTGACCTAGTCGAGGTCCAGCCAGACTAACCATGAAAGGAACTGATAATTATGATGCGTGGAATGGGAAATATGCAAAGTATGATGAAACAAATGAAAAAGATGCAGGCACAAATGACGGCCGAACAAGCTGCTCTAAATGAACAGACGTTTACCGGGTCAGCGCCTGACGACATGGTCAAAGTGACCTTCACTGGCGACAAGAAGATGCAAGATATTACGATTAACCCAGACGCCGTTGATCCAGACGATGTCGACATGTTACAAGATTTGGTCTTAGCGGCAGTCAACGACGCGTTGACTAAGGTCGATGACCAGACACAAAGCACGATGGGCAAGTATACTAAGGGATTACAGTAAAAACGAGGTAAGCACATGCAGTATCCAGAACCAATTGCGAAGTTGATCGATAGTTACATGAAGTTGCCCGGCATTGGGGGCAAGACGGCGACACGGCTGGCGTTCTATACGATTGATATGAACGGTGATGATGTCACCGAGTTCGCTAAGTCGCTGATTGCGGCCAAACGGGACCTGCATTTTTGTAGTATTTGTGGCAATATCACTGAAGACGATCCGTGTGTGATTTGTAAGGACAAGTCGCGCGACCAGAGCACTGTGCTGGTGGTGGAAGAAGCCAAGGACGTCATGGCAATGGAAAAAATCAAGGAATATAACGGGTTGTATCACGTGCTGCATGGCGTGCTTTCGCCAATCGACGGTAAGGGCCCGGAAGATATCAACATTGCCAGTTTACTGAAACGGCTCCAGCAAAATGAAGCCATCAAAGAAGTGATCATCGCGACCAACGCCACGCCTGAGGGTGAAGCCACTGCGATGTATATTTCACGACTAGTTAAGCCCGCCGGCATCAAAGTAACGCGGCTAGCTCACGGGTTATCGGTCGGCAGTGATATTCAGTATGCGGATGAAATGACCCTGTTTAAGGCGGTTGAAGGTCGCCAAGAGATGTAATTCGGAGGTGTTAGTATGTTTAAACGTAAACAGAAGATCAAGCACCCCAAAGCAACGTATGATGAACAATTATTGACGACGTTGAATGCGGCCAAGGTCGACTGGGACCGCGCCAAGCAGAACCAAGAGGCGGTCTACGATAACAATACGAGTGAACTCGTCACTCAGACTGCGTTAGCACGTGCCAAGTACTTGTATCTCTACCGTGAAGCGCGGTTGCGGCAAGTCCATGGACAGACGATTCAGCGTTCGGTGATTGATAAGTAGTCGACTTAAAAAGTCGTGCCAACATAAAAACGCATTTCGCTGATATCCGTCAGTGGAATGCGTTTTTTATTAGCTGATAGTATGTCATTGTCAGGACGGCAAGTTTGAATGGATTTGATTTGAAGCGTGAACTCATATAAATTGCTGAGTTAGCGGTGATCTGATTTTTGAGTCATGGCTATCACGTTGCCCGCGATATTGCCGAAACGTGTTCGGGGCAGATTGGGACTTCAGGTTTGTTACGCCAGAGCGCCAAGCGGAAATACACTACTTAACGCTCTAGCTAGGCTAATTCTCAGTCCCAACCCGCCTGAGCCTCACACTCTGAGCATTACTAACTATCAGTAATTAACTTAATAAATCGTCAAAACCACAATTGGTAGTAGCTATCGCCCCAAAAATCGGTCAAAAAATACCCTCACTAGTGGTAACCGGATTAGACAGGCCTTCCAAAATCAAGTACAATTGCTACATATAAGAAAATAGATGGGATTGGGAATGTTGACAGGAAAATTAGTTACTTTTGAAGGGCCAGATGGTGCCGGTAAAACGTCAGCTTTAAACGCGATTGTGGCACAGTTACAGCCGCAATTAGGGGATCGCTTAGTCGTGACGCGTGAACCGGGCGGTAATCAAATCTCAGAAGCGATTCGGAACATTATTTTGGATCGTAACAATACGGCAATGGATGATCGCACGGAGGCTTTATTATATGCGGCCGCGCGCCGGCAACACATTGTTCAAACAATTCAACCAGCATTAGACCGCGGCCAATTAGTCTTATGTGACCGCTATCTCGACAGTTCCGTGGCCTATCAAGGTGCTGGCCGCGAGATCGGTGAACAGGCCGTTTATGACATGAACCAGTTTGCGACCAAGGGACTAACGGCGGACTTAACGTTGTACTTTGACGTTGACGCCGCGGTCGGATTGAACCGGATTCAACAACATCGACAAAATGAAATCAATCGTTTGGACGTGGAAGCCCTCAGCTTTCATCATCGTGTCCAAGCAGCATACTTACAATTACTGGCTGATCATCCGGAGCGCATTAAGCGCATCGATGCCAGTCAACCATTAGAAGAAGTCGTCACGCAAGCCATTCAAATCATGACGACGAAGTTACCAACTTACATGGCTACCGAGGGAGGGGAACGCGAATGAAATTAATTATTGCAATCGTCCAAGATAAGGACAGTAACCGGTTAAGCAGCCAATTTATCGAAGCCAACGTCCGCGCAACAAAGCTTTCAACGACTGGTGGTTTCTTGCGTTCAGGAAACACCACCTTTATGATTGGGATTGAAGACGAACGCGTCGATGAAGTTTTGGCGATGATTAAAGAGACTAGTCATGCACGTGAGCAATTCATGACACCACCCGTTAACTTAGACGTGACGATGGACGGCGCGTCCGCCTATCCAGTCGAAGTCCAGGTCGGTGGGGCCACGGTCTTTGTCTTACCAATCGAACAATTTCATCAATTTTAATGGGTCGATTTTAACGTTTAACTTTAATGAAGGATGATGATTAATGGCAACCGATTCATTTGCGCAAACGTTAACTGCCAAACAACCCCGTTTGTTAGCGGCATTTAAACACATTATCGCCCAGAACCATCTCGCACACGCGTACTTGTTTGCGGGCATGGAGGGCGCTGGGCAACCAGAATTGGCCCACTGGATCGCGCAACGGTTGTTCTGCCTGCACGTGACTGACGATGGCGAACCGGATGGCACCTGTGAGGAATGCGTCCGCATCGCCAATGGGTCGCACCCAGACATCGTAACGGTCGCGCCTGAAGGGCAACGGATTCATGTGGACCAAGTGCGGTACTTAAAAGCCGAATTCTCTAAGAGTGCCGTTGAGGGTAATCGCAAGTTATTTATTATCAGTGATGCCGAAAAGATGACTGCCAGCGCTGCCAACAGTCTATTGAAGTTTATCGAGGAACCGAGCGGCAACGTGACGGCGCTACTCCTAACGACCAATAAACAGTTGATGCTGCCGACGATCATTTCCCGGACGCAGGTCATTGAATTTCCGCCACTCAACGCCCAAGCGTTGCAACAGACGTTTGAGCAGGCCGGAATCGCCCCCAATCAAGCCCAGATGGCCCGCTCGTTGACGAGTAGCGTCACTCAGGCACAGGCGCTCCTTGAGGACAACTGGTTGCCACAAGCATCACAGGCCTTGTGGCGGTGGTTTGAACAGGCGGTTAAGGGTGATTCGCGCAGCTTTGTGGCAGTGCAAGTCAACCTAGTCGGATTAGCGAAGGATGCCGACCATCAGCTGGTGATGCTAGATTTGATCGCCGCGCTGTTTCAGGATTTATTACAACTACATTTTCAAGTGGCAACGACCGCATTGACGTTTGGTCAGTACCAGCAGGAATTGACGGCATTAACGACTCGGTTGAGTGATGACCAGTTGATTGCCGCGACTGAGCTAGCCCTAACTGCAAAGCGACAGTTAGCTAGCAATATTAGTTTTCAGAATGTCTTAGAGGGCCTAACCTTAAAGTTATGGCCGATTTTTCAAACAAACGCTTAATTAAAGGAAAACGAGGGTGAGCGCGTGGATAAGCGTGATTTATACGATAGTTTCGGTGATATGGAACAACAGATGCAACAAATGCTAGACAAAATGGCCAAATTACGCGCAGATATGACGACAGTGTTAGAAAAGAATGCGGAATTGGTCATTGAAAATGAACATTTACGTGAACACATGGTCGAGATTGAAAACGAATTGCCGAAAAAAACAACCAGCACGACCACGCTCTCAAAGTCACGCCAGAACCTAGAAAAGTTGTACGATGAAGGGTTTCATGTCTGCAACCAATTCTATGGCAAACGACGTGATGATGACGAATCCTGTGTTTTCTGCCTAGAAGTCATTTATGGTGAACGCGAACGTGCATAGTCATTAGAGTCTGGGGCAATCCCAGGCTTTTTGTGCTTCTGGCGACCGAAATTAAGTCAGTAGACAGGCAATGACGAGTAGAGTTAGGAGGATACTTTGCAAACACAACAAAGCTTTGCGGCACACGCCGGCGTCGGGACGTTATATTTAGTTCCTACGCCCATCGGTAATTTACAAGACATGACCTATCGCGCAGTCGAAACGCTCAAAACGGTCGATTTAATTGCCGCAGAAGATACGCGCAATACGCAAAAATTATTGAATCATTTTGAAATTACGACGAAACAAATTAGTTTCCATGAACACAACACGCAGGAACGGATTCCCCAACTGGTGGAAAAGTTACAAGCGGGCGTAAATCTGGCACAAGTCAGTGATGCTGGGATGCCGTCGATCAGTGATCCGGGCAAGGAGCTAGTGGCGGCTTGTATTCAAGCCAATATTCCAGTCGTCCCGTTGCCCGGAGCGAATGCGGGTTTGACCGCGTTGATTGCCTCTGGACTCGTTCCCCAGCCGTTTTATTTCTACGGCTTCTTACCACGCAAAAAGAATGAGCAAAAAGCTGACCTGGCGCAATTAGCACAACGTCATGAGACAGTCGTGTTATACGAATCTCCATTTCGGGTGGCGAAGACCTTGGCCTTACTGGCAACTGTTTGTGAGGGCAGTCGGCCAATCGTCGCCTGTCGTGAGCTGACGAAACGCTACGAGGAATTCGCGCGGGGCACCTTAACGGAGATGGTCGCCTGGGCACAGGACCACCAGCTAAAGGGGGAATTTGTCCTCCTGATTGGCGGTAATCCGAATACGGACGAACCGGCCGCTACGGATGAGTTAGCACAACTGCCAATCAAGGCCCAAGTCGAGGCGCTGATTGCAGCTGGTGACAAGCCCAACGCCGCTATCAAAACGATTGCCAAACGCCGCAATTTAGCTCGGCAGACGGTCTATAATCAATTTCACGAACTAAAACCTAACGATGAGGAGTCTTAATTAATGGCAACTTTAGGCGCAACTGCGAGTCTTTACAGTGAACAGCACCGGATTACTTACTATGAATGTGACCGAACGGGTCGTGCGACGCTGACGACCTTGATTGACATCGCCGTCCTAGCTTCCGAAGATCAGAGTGACGCGCTGGGGCTGACCACGGATTTTGTGCAGGGTCATGGAGTCGGCTGGGTCGTCACCCAGTATGCCATGGACATTACCCGGATGCCTCGCCAAGATGAGGTGGTAACCATCGCGGTGCGGGGCAGTGCTTACAATCCCTACTTTGCTTACCGCGAATTTTGGATTCGGGATGCGGATGGCCAACAGTTGGCATACATCACGAGTATTTGGGTATTGATGAGTCAGAAGACCCGGCGAATTGTCAAAATTTTGCCGGAACTGGTTGCACCTTATCAGTCCGAGGCGGTCAAACGGATTCCACGCTTGCCACGTCCGATTAGCTTTGAAAAGACGGCGGATACCATTACTAAGCCCTACCACGTGCGTTTCTTTGACATTGACCCGAATCGGCACGTGAATAACGCGCATTACTTTGATTGGCTGGTCGATACGTTACCTGCAGATTTCTTGTTGCAACACGACTTAGTGCATATTGATGTGCGTTACGAAAATGAAGTGAAGTACGGCCAGACGGTGATGGCGCACGCCAACATTTTATCCAGCGAACAAGCAGACCAAGTGACGACCAGTCATTTAATTGAAGTCGGGGACGAAAAATGTTGTGAAGTGACGATTCAGTGGCGGACGTTACCCGCACCAATCGACTAATTGTCGCGTCTTGTGATTGGCCTCAGTTCAATTGCAGGCTGATTGTTCGGTCAATTAGAAAGCACGTTTTTCGTGCAGTTATTAACGTGACAGTATGCTATGATTAAAACATCCATACAGGGGAGGTTCATTATGTCAATTTTAGTTTTAGGGGGAGCCGGTTATATTGGTTCTCATATGGTCGACCGGTTAGTTGAACACGGTACCGACGTGGTCGTTGTCGATAACCTGGTGACTGGACACCGAGCAGCGGTCAATTCAGCTGCCAAGTTTTATCAAGGTGATTTACGGGATGCAGACTTTTTAAACCACGTTTTTGATACCGAATCGATTACGGCGGTCGTACACTTCGCGGCCTTCTCAATCGTACCTGAATCAATGTCAAAACCATTGAAGTATTTTGACAACAATACGGGTGGAATGATTACGTTGCTAGAAGCGATGCAAGCACATGATGTGAAGCAGATCGTCTTCTCATCTACGGCAGCCACTTATGGCACACCGGAACAGATTCCAATCAAGGAAACTGACCCGCAATTGCCAATCAACCCATACGGTGCAAGTAAGTTAATGATGGAACAAATTATGCACTGGGCGGATGTTGCTTATGGTATCAAATTCGTTGCTTTACGTTACTTTAACGTTGCGGGTGCTAAGCCCGATGGCAGTATTGGTGAAGACCATGGCCCAGAAACACACTTGGTGCCAATTATTTTACAAGTGGCTCAAGGTAAACGCGATGAGCTGAAAATCTTCGGTGATGACTATAACACGCCAGATGGGACCAATGTCCGCGACTATGTCCACGTCATCGACTTGGCGGATGCCCACATCTTGGCCTTGAAGTACTTGGCTGCGGGTAACGAAAGTAACGCCTTCAACCTCGGTTCTTCAACTGGTTTCTCAAACAAGCAAATGTTAGCTGCAGCCCGGGAAGTGACCGGCCAACCAATTCCCGCAGCTTTAGCCCCACGTCGTCCTGGTGATCCCGACTCACTCGTGGCAGCCAGCGACAAGGCGCGCGAAGTACTCGGCTGGAAGCCAAACTATGATAACGTCAATGACATCATCAAAACGGCTTGGGCTTGGACCCAAAAGCATCCAAACGGCTACGACGACCGTCAATAAACTGACCGTCTGACGCCACTTGCCGGGTAATTAATGAAAAACACAATCAGCCATAAACTCACGAAGCTTGATGAGTTTAGGGCTGATTTTTGGGTTCTATGTGTATTGTGCTCGCTGAATTGGCACGAATTATGATTAAATCATGCTAGTTGCTGGATTCCTGTTCGTCGGCCGATGCACGCCTTATTCCGACTTTCAGGGCTGGCTGACAACGCTGGAACAGGGCGGACATCGATTTGAACTCACGCAGAACCCCACTGCGCAATTTCAAATACGAGTCTTCTTCTAGCCCGGGAAATTCACCCGGACAAGAAGAACTTCGCCCTTGAGCATTGTCCGGCGGTCCGGACAGTCGGGAAGCCGCTCGAATGGCAGATGAACGGCCACCTATCTGAGTGCAATTGACCAATGGATATTTAATTGCAGTAACTTCAAGCAAACTTTGAATCAGCATTACACTGACTTGTCGCATTTAAATGTTGCTAAAATGCCATGAAATTCGTCGATAGTCCTGCCTTTCACTTTTAGCATAAAGGCTTTACCATCTCAAGCGAGTAGACAAACTAATAAAACCCGAACTGTAGGAATGGTGATGGGGTGCCTACAATTCGGGTTTTACTAGTGATTTTGGAGTTGTTTAATAACTATTGATGCAGTTGTTGGTAATCACCAATAATTGTCAGTAACCGTTGGATATCTGAAGGTTCTACATCACCAATTGTTCCAATACGGAAGCTAGGGATGTTGGAGACTTTACCAGGGTAGATGACAAAGCCCCGTTGCTTAATGAACTGATAAAAATCGGCAAAATCGAAATCAGTGTTTGGATATTTAAACGAAGTAATGATTGGGCCTTGAATTGCTGGATCAATCACCAAATCAAATCCGAGTGCTTGCATACCGTCACTCAATAATTGTTGGTTAGCATGATAGCGTTCGTAACGTGGTGCGACGCCGCCTTCAGCTTGCAATTCAATTAACGCTTGTGCAAAGGCGTGGACCACGTGGGTTGGGGAAGTGAAGCGCCACTTACCCGGTTGCTTAGTCATCGCTTGCCATTGGTCGTACAAGTCTAAGCAGAGTGAACGTGCATTGTCGACGGTTTGTGCCAAGGTCGCTTGCTTGGCAATAATGAAGGCAAAGCCCGGAACCCCTTGAACACACTTGTTCGCGCTACTGATGAGGTAATCACAGTCGAGTTCATCCACATTGATGGGAACGCCGCCTAAGCTAGACATCGCATCGATAATCGTTACGATGCCGTGTGCATGCATAATTGGCATCAATGCTTCGATTGGATTTAGAATCCCAGTCGTCGTTTCGCTGTGGACCGTGGCAAAATGCGTGATTTCCGGATGCGCAGTCAAGGTCGCTTCGATGCGCGCTGGGTCAACGGCTTCATCTTCATTGAAGACGACGTCAACGTGCGGAATACCGTAATATTCAGCAATTTGGCTGATTCGTTGCCCATACGCCCCGTTGATGGCAATCATCAAAGTGGCTTTGGTGCGTGGTACGGCAGTTCCAATCGTTGCTTCGACGCCAAAACTACCACTCCCTTGTAGGAGCACCGTCGTGTACGTCTCAGCATCGGCTTGAGCCATGGCCAGAATCTGCTGGCGAATCGTTTCAGTGACCTGGCGATAATCACTATCCCACGTGCAGTAGTCGATTTGCATGGCATCCTTAACACTCGCCGTAGTACTGAGTGGGCCAGGTGTTAAGAGTAAATAAGGTTGTTTCATTATGATTGTGCTCCTTGCTTGCTAATGATCAGTGGCAACGGGTTGATTGATTTGCGCGATTAACGCTGGTAGTTCCGCCATCGATTGCAGAATGTAGTCCGCACCCGCACGTTGGTATTCAGCGGTCACTTGGGCCCGGCGTTCAGCTTGTTCGGCAGAACTGAGGGCGTTAAAGGCAATTTCAGAGAGCCCCATAATATTGCTGCCATCAATGATACCGACACTCACCGCATTGGCGTTGTTACCTTCCAGAATGTCATTGACCGAATCGCCAACTTTCATGACCGTCGTTGGGTCAGTAATGTTGAGTTGTTCAGCAGCCAAGGCCAACATATCTGGGACGGGCCGACCGACCCCGTTGGTTTGTTCAGAAGTAATGTTGACCGCTGGTTGGTAGCCTTGACGGGCGGCAATTGGCAAGACCAGTGCCAGCATTTCAGCATCGTAACCAGTCGTCGTCCCATAGCTAATATGGTGCGTGTTCAAATACTCAATCACATCAGACATACCTGGCTTCAATTGGCCAAATTCAGTCAATGAGCTCAGTAAGATGGCCTTGAAGTCACTGAAAATTTGATTGCAGTCATCTTCAGTAGGTAAGACTTGGAAGCGCGCTTGCCAGTCATTTTGAACGGCAGGCAAGTCCATGATCTTATGGATATGCGTGTACTTGTCGAGACCCATATCTTGACGAATCTCGGCTTCAGAGATTTGAATACCAACATTTTCAAAAGCCTTTTGAAAGGCGACGATTGGTGCGCGGCTACCATAATCAATCGTGGTACCAGCCCAATCAAAAATTACTGCGTTAATTGTCATTCGAGATAACTCCTTTGAGTAACTTAATTTTGCTTCAGATAGTGTCCGCGTAACCGCATAGAAACCAATTCGAGTACGATTGCGACACCTAAGAGTAGGTAGACAATCAAACCAACCTCATGGAAGTCGAAGTAGAAACTGCCCGCCATGAAGAGGAAGTAGCCGATATCATCAGCTCCAGCCGCAGCACCAACTGCGACGGCATTTGCAAAGTTGATTTCAAACCGGATAAACGTCCAGCTGAGCAGTGCCGGAATAATCGAAGGCAAGATTGCCTGAAAAACGATTGGCCAGAAGCCAACCCCGCTGGCCTTGAGGGCTTCGATGGTATCTGCTGAAGTTTCCTCAATACTTTCAGAGTAAGCCTTGACCAGGTAAGCGACACTATGGAACGTGAGCCCAACCACCGCAGCGCTGGCGCCAAGACCCATCACGACTGAATAAATCAGGACCCACAAAATCGTGGGAATCGCGCGGATGAAGGCCATGACTGCTTTGATACTGGTTGCAAGCCAGCTCGGGGCTAAGTTACGTGCAGCTCCGAGTGCGATGAAAAAGGCAATCAGTGCACCTAGTAAGGTGGTTAACATTGCGAGTGAAACACTGGTTAGTAGGGCCCGTAAGAGCTGCGACCAAGTATCTTGACCAATGCTTGGATGCAAGAACATGGCGTTCAGATTAAGGCCTAAACTGTGTAACGCATCGCTAATCGCTAAGTTAGCCGTGTTGAGCGTGATTAGTGAATAGATGGTGATCAGTGCCAAACTCAGCATGACGCCGCGCAGAATTTTACGGGGCTTCGTCACTAGCGAAATTCGATTAGTGGGTGGCGCTGATGGGTGGAGCACTTGTGGTTTTGGTTGACTATTTTCAATCATGCAATCGCCCTCCGAATTCGATTAGAAGTTAATTCTAAGACAATGACTAAGATCGCAATTAACAAAACAATCAGGCCGGCCGCATCGTAACGAAAGGCCTTGAAATAGTAGTCAAACAGGAACCCGACTCCCGTTCCAGTCAGTAAGCCAACTAAAGTCGCATCTCGCAAATTGTTTTCAATCATGTAGAGCACCCAGCTGGTCAAGGTACTAGCAGCTTCGGGCAACACGCCGCAAAAAACGCATTGAAAATAATTGGCGCCAACGGCTTGGAGTGCTTGCAGCTTTTCAGCGTCTAGGTCTTCAATCGTTTCCGTAAAGGCCCGGGTCAAGTAACCCAATGTCATGAAGAAGAGGGCTAAAAAGCCGGTGAAGTCACTCTGCTTGAACGAAAATAAGAGGATCATCGCCCAAGCGACCACTGGGATATTCCGCAATAGGGAAGCGCCGAAGCGAATGCCCCAGCGAAGTGCTGGCGTCGGGGTCGTTGTCTTCGCACCCAAAATGGCAAATACCAGGGCGAATAGACTGGCGACCATTGTTGATGAAATTGCCACAAGCAAGGTTCGCCACAGCTGATAGAGAATCGGTCCTAAATAAGAAATCGAGCGACTCGTCGGAATAAAGTTCGTAAACAACCACATTAACCCGGCTGGAATTTTACTGATCGATGCCCAGGCCTGAAAATTGACCAATGCCATCGAGATGACATAAATCCCAATCAAGATGAGTAGGACGACGGATAGGCGAAGACGCCGTTGCCGGAAAAACCGTTCCGGAGTCATTGGATTAGTTTTCATTGGCAGTCACCGTCGCTGGTTGCTCCGACTGGCGATAAATCGCTTGTAAGACGGCGTCGTCAACATCCTTCGTAGCGCCTTCAAAGACGATGGCGCCGCTGTTGATGCCAACAATGTGATCCGTGTAAGCCATCGCAATATCAACTTGATGTAAATTAATGAGAATAATGAGTTGTTTTTCCTTCGCTAAGCGCCGCAAAATATCCATCACGATGGTCGTGGACTTCGGATCAAGTGACGCGATCGGTTCGTCACACAGAATCATTTTCGGATGCTGCATGAGTGCACGCGCAATCCCGACCCGTTGTTGTTGACCACCACTTAATTGGTCGCAACGTTGATAAGCGTATTCTTTCAAACCAACTTCATCGAGTAGTTGTAAGGCTTCCTGCTTTTCGGCAGGACTGTACAAGCCGAGCATGCCAGCAACCGTTGATTTAGCGCCCAAACGACCATGTAAGACGTTTTCTAAGGCCGTTAATGGACTGATCAAATTGTAGTTTTGGAAAATCATGCCAATGTGGTGACGAATCTTCCGCAACTCGGACTTGTTAGCCTGGCGAATGTCTGTATCATCGAGCAAAATCTGACCACTGTCATCGCGAATTAATTGATTGATACTCCGTAAAATCGTCGTCTTACCAGCACCGGATGGCCCAATGATGGCAGTCACTTCACCGGGTTTAGCCGTGAAGTTGACGGCTTTGAGCGAGTGCTTATTGGAACCGTAAGTTTTATCTAGCTGAATAACCTTGAGCATGGGCAAATCCTTTCATTGTGAACTAATGGTACGTGGTTTAGTAACCCACTAACTTGTGTGTTGGCGCGTACCATTTGTCGGTAACTTTAACTAATTTAGACTTGTCAGACTTCTTAGGGAACATCATTGGTGTCTTGGCGTTTGGTTCTGAGAAGATCTGCTTGTTTTGTGCAAATGATTTTGATGTAAATTCAGTAGCGATCTTCTTTTGGTCGTCCTTGCTGAGCGCCTTGGTGTTGTAAACCCATGGGCCTTGTTGAACTGGCATCATCGCGATGTTGACAACGGACTTGCCAGTTAAACTCGTGAATGGCGCGTCGGCATTGTCTTTGACCGTGAACGTTGAACCAACTTTGTCCCATGACCCCTTAGTGACTTTCAAATATGGCATCAAGTCAGCGTCATCAAAGGTGGCAACGTCTGCGTCACCCTTGATCAAGTTAACGGCTGAGCCTTGGTGTGAACCACCGTAAAGTACTTTACTGAAGAATTGGCCGCTTTGCGTCAACTTATCTTGGTCGGATGTTTTAATGTTAAATTCACGGGAGATTTCAGCCGTTGGCACTAAGAAACCAGAAGTGGAACTGTTTGAAACGTAGGACATTTTCTTGCCCTTAACATTCTTAATACTGTACTTACCGTTTTCTTCATACTTTTTGGCGTCTTTTTGTTGTACCATTAAGTATGAGTTATAGGTTGCGTCTTTCAACGTCCCCTTAGCATCAGATTGTGCGGCGAATGGCACAACGTCCTTGCTCTTGTGATGTGCTTGGATATAACCGTTGGCCCCCATGTAAGCGACTTGGGCTTTACCTGAAGCAATCGCTTGAATCGCAACGTTGTAATCCGTGGTCGTTTGTAGCTTGACCGTCTTGCCCGTGGCTTTTTCAACAGCTTTCTTGATTGCTGTCCGTGAGCCGGCAAAACTCTTGGCCGATTCGTTTGGATAGAAGACGACCGTAATCGTTTTGCTCTTATCCGAACTGTCGCTACCGGATTGTGCGCTGGTTCCGCTGGCACAACCTGCAAGACCCAAACCTAAAACTGAAATGAACGAAAGACCTAATAAAGACTTACTTACTTTTGACATAGTTTCCAATTACCTCCAAGTAATTTTAGTTACTTGTGTAGCATAACAAGGTATTGTAAATGTGTTGACAAGGATACGTGAAGTATATGTATAAGTTATGTAAATGATATTTACATTGTGCTTACAATTTAACAATTGGTAAGGATGACAGGAAACTATCGAGGTGAGTCATCAATTGTTTGAAAATTGAATTGGTTGGTTGCACCCGTAAAGCTTTAAAAGTAAGCAAATTATGATAAGATATGTGAAGTAATTCAAAATGAGGAGTTTTAATATTATGAAGTTGTTGGCGATTGATACTTCAAATCGGCCCTTAAGTGTCGCCGTACTAGACGATACCCAGATTTTGGCCACAACGACCACGAACGTTGGCCGAAATCATAGTAGTACATTATTACCAATCATCGAACAGGCGATGGCCCAAGCTAAGGTAAAGCCAGAAGAACTCGAGCGGGTCGTCGTGGCGGCCGGACCGGGGTCCTACACGGGATTGCGAATTGGCGTTACGACTGCAAAGACGCTGGCCTTTACATTAAACAAGGCGTTAGTCGGCGTTTCAAGTCTCGCTGTGTTGGCTGGCAATGTCGTTACGGAAGGACAACTCGTTGCGCCACTATTTGATGCGCGGCGTGACAACGTCTTTGCCGGACTCTATCGCATTGAAAACCAGCGCCCAGTGAACATCATCGCCGACCAACATGTGAGTGTTGCAGCCTGGGGGGAACAATTAGCGGCTTATAATGAACCGATTATCTTTATTGGTAGTGACGTGGATAAATACGCTGCGCCATTACAGCAACAGTTAACGACCCAGTTTGTCCGGGCTCAACCGCAATTTGATCTGCCACAAGCAGCCGTTTTGGGCTTGATGGGCCGGACGATGACCCCTGTCAGTGAAATTCATAATTTTGTGCCGAACTACTTGCGGTTAACGCAAGCCGAACGTGATTGGCAAGCCAAGCACCCAGAAAAGGAACATGCGCCCTATGTTGAAAAAATTTAAGGAGTACTTTCAGAAAATCAGAACTGGTGGCAATCAACGACGTCAACGCGTCCTCGCCATCCAAAATCATATCGTCCAAGTTGGTGCGACGAACTACTATGTGTCACGCGCGTTAATTACGGATGTGCCTGAAATGTTGGCGATTGAACGAGCGGTGTATGCCGGGCAAACGCCGTGGGACGAGAATGCGTTTAAGACCGAGTTACGACGGCAAAGTGGTCGTTTTTATATTGTGATGCGCCATGAAGACCGACTCGTTGCATTTTGTGGCTGTGTCTTCGATGACCGGCGGCAAGATGCCCATATCACTAATATTGCCGTTCATCCGGACGTACAAGGTCGCGGCCTTGGGCATTTTATGATGCAAGTGATGATGAAACGTGCTCGGAAACTAAATTATCAAACCGTCACGTTAGAAGTTCGTTACAGTAATACGACGGCGCAGCAACTCTATCAGGACCTCGGTTTTGAAAAGACTGGCATTAAAAAGCGCTACTATTTTGGCGACCACGAAGATGCCATCGATATGACGTATCGAATTCCGGTTGCGGCCAATGACTGAACGGCAGTTGGTGACGGCGTCTGACTTGCCGGCTGAACAGGTTGCTCAGATTTGTTACCAACTAGCGACCAAGGCGTACGCCCAGGGTTCGCCGTGGCGACAGGCGACTTTTGCCAGTGATGTGGCGCTATCAACTGCCCATTACGCGTTATTGCGATGGCAGGGGGCGTTCGTTGGCTTCATCAGCCGTTCGACGGTGCTCGATGAGACGGAGATTACGAATATTGCGATCGACCCGGCGTATCAGCGTCAAGGGCACGCCCGGTGGTTGTTAACGCAATGCTTAGCGCAATTGTCAGCCGGCACGGTATTTTTAGAAGTGCGCGCACATAATATTGCTGCGCAGCGCTTGTATCAACAAGTGGGCTTTGAACAGCTCGCCACGCGCAAGGCCTACTATCAGGATCCCGATGAAGATGCGTGGATCATGCGAAAAATTATCGATTAAAAAGGATGGGAACCGTGGAAAAACAAAACTTGATATTAGCGTTTGAATCTAGTTGTGATGAGACGAGTGTGGCGGTCATCAAGGACGGCCACGAGATCTTATCAAACGTGATTGCAACGCAGATTAATAGTCATAAGCGGTTTGGCGGCGTCGTTCCCGAAGTTGCCAGCCGTCATCATATTGAACAAATTACGATTTGTATTGAAGCAGCTTTGGAAGAAGCACACGTGGGCTACGACGATTTGGATGCCGTTGCTGTAACCTATGGCCCAGGACTTGTCGGGGCCTTATTAGTAGGCGTTAATGCAGCCAAGACAGTCGCTTACGCTCACCATTTACCATTGATTCCAGTTAACCATATGGCCGGCCATATCTACGCGGCCCGGTTTGTGGAACCGTTCGAATTCCCGTTAATGGCACTGCTCGTGTCTGGCGGCCATACCGAACTGGTTTACATGCAGGCGGATGGTCAATTTGAAATCATTGGTGAGACGCGAGACGATGCGGCTGGAGAAGCTTACGATAAAATAGGTCGTGTGCTGGGTGTTCCTTATCCAGCGGGGAAAGTTATTGATGAGATGGCCCATCAAGGTCACGATACCTTCAACTTCCCCCGGGCAATGATTGATGAAGATAACTACGATTTCAGCTTTAGCGGGCTGAAGAGTGCCTTCATCAATACAGTTCATCATACTGACCAGATTGGTGAAACGCTTGATAAAAACGATTTGGCTGCTAGTTTTCAAGCCAGTGTTGTCGACGTTTTGATGAGCAAGACGTTGCGGGTCTTGAAGCAATACCCAGTCAAACAACTCGTCTTGGCGGGGGGCGTTGCGGCCAATCGCGGCTTACGTGAACGTCTCCAACGCGATTTGCCAGCGGCGTTTCCAGACACCAAACTCATTTTGGCGCCATTGAAACTCTGTGGTGACAACGGTGCAATGATTGGTGCAGCCGGCTATGTGCAATATCAACACCACCAATTCGGTGATGCGACCCTCAATGCTGACCCCAGTCTGGAGTTTGACTGGATGCCAGGAATGTTGAAATAAATCAAAAATTGGCAGTCAGTCCAAATTAAGGACGACTGCCAATTTTTTAGTTGGTTCTGTTGAAACAGGATAGCCGTAAACGAAAACTGATCACTGTTACAATGCTGCTGATTTGTGCCAAACTAAAATAGTCGCCGCAAGCTTCCACAATGGAAAGACTTGTGGCGACTATTTTGACTTCTGGGATAACCGAATTTTAGTGAGAAAGCTATAAAACCGGCCTAATCAAAGGCTTCCAGAGCCTCAGCTTGTTCAGTCCATTCAGTTTCAACTTGCTCTTGTTGCGCGCTGATTTTATCCAGCTCTTTTTGTAGATCTGTTAAGCGGCCAACATCCGCTGAAACTTCAGGCTGGGCCATTTCAGTTTGGATTTTAGTGGCTTGCTCATCGAGCGTGGTCATTTGTTCTTCCAGCGCTGCCACGGTTCGTTCCAATTTACGCTTTTCACGTTGCTGTTGCTTGCTAGCTTGATAATCTTGCTGGCCCTTTGAGCGGGGTGCAGCGTTTTCAGCAGAACTTGGCTCTGCTGCATTAGCGCTAGCTGCTGATTCAGCGGCCTGACTAGCTGCGGCGGCTGCCATTTCAGCTTGTTCCTGTTTTTTATCAATATAATAATCGTAATCGCCAAGGAAGAGCTCGGTTCCTTCCGGTGAGACTTCCACGACGCTGGTTGCCACTTGGTTGATGAAGTAGCGGTCATGAGAAACGAAGAGGAGGGTACCATCAAAATCATTGAGGGCCACTTCTAACACTTCGCGACTATCAATATCCAAGTGATTGGTCGGTTCGTCCAAAATCAAAAAGTTATCGTTTTGCATCGCGAGTTTCGTCAGCAATAGCCGCGCCCGTTCACCACCAGATAGGGCGTGAACCGGTTTGTCGACATCGGCACCCGTGAAGAGGAAACTTCCCAAAATCGTCCGAATATCCTTTTCAGGCGTGGTGGGATGTTCGTCCCAGAGTTCACTTAAGACGGTCTTTTTGTCATTTAAGTTGCGTTGCTCTTGGTCATAGTAGCCCGTGACAACGCCGGTACCGAAGACGGCCTGGCCTTTGATGAACGGAATCTGGCCGAGGATACTCTTGAGAAAAGTCGACTTACCGATTCCGTTTGGACCCACGATGGCAATGGCTTCGTGCTTCTTAACGTTTAAGTTATCCGGTTCCGACAGAATATGCCCGTCGTAACCGACTGCGGCATCCTTGACGGTCAAAACGATGTTGCCGCTTTGCTTCGCAGCGTGAAAACCGAAGTGGGCCGTTTTTTCATCACTATCAGGACGGTCGATCCGGTCCATCTTGGCCAACTGTTTCCGCCGCGCTTGAGCTCGTTTGGTCGTCGATGCCCGCACGATATTCCGGTTGACAAAGTCTTCAAGCTTGCTAATCTCGGCTTGTTGCTTTTCGTAATGTTTCCACTGAGCTTGAATCCGAGCGGCCTTTTCTTGCACAAACTGGTCGTAGTTCCCGGTATAGTGTACCATTTCGTGATGTGACAGGTCGTACACTTCATTGACGACGCGGTCTAGGAAGTAGCGGTCATGGCTGACAATCAGTAGGGCACCAGCATAGGATTGTAAGTAACTTTCCAGCCACGTCAACGTTTCAACGTCCAAGTGGTTGGTCGGTTCGTCCAGAATCAGTAAATCGCGCTTTTCTAGTAGTAGCTTTGCTAAGGCCAGTTGAGTTTTTTGTCCACCGGAAAGTTCGGTGACCGACTTGTCATAAACATCGGCATCGAACTGAAAACCGTGTAGGACACCACGGATTTCGGCCTGGTAGCCATAGCCATTTTTCTGTTGAAATTCTGTCTGAACTTGGTCGTAAGTTTTTAAGGTTTGTTGGTAGGCCTGGTCATCGTTCATGATGGCGGGGTCGCTGAGCTGATTTTCAAGCGCATGCATCCGCTTTTCAATGGCGTGTAGTTCAGCAAACACGCTGCTCATTTCTTCCCAGATCGTATTTTGACTATCCAATCCTTGGTCTTGAGCTAAGTAACCGATCGTTAGACCCTTGCGCATCGATATTTGGCCTTCGTCAGGCACGGTCTCGCCGGCAATCATTTTAAGTAAGGTTGATTTACCAGCACCGTTGCGGCCGACTAAGGCAACGCGGGCGTGTTCTTGGATGTCCATTTGTACGTTATCGAACAAGACATCGGCGCCAAAACGCCGCATAACTTGCTGTACTTGTAGTAAAATCACGCTTTATTAAGCTCCTTTCACATTTGATTCGTGAGATAATTGTAGCATATTGTTACGGTTCGACCCAATTATTCGGAATAATAAGTAATTATTATTTCACAAAGTCACAGGTTATGCTAGAATAGTGTCAGCAAATTCACAAACTTTTGATTGGGAGGAAACGTCCGAATGGCAGAGACAAAGATTCCACGGGCAACGGCAAAACGATTACCAATTTATTATCGCTATTTGAATATTTTACTAGACGCAGATAAGAAACGGGTATCGTCAACTGAATTGTCCGAGGCGGTTAAAGTAGATTCAGCAACGATTCGGCGTGATTTTTCGTATTTTGGGGCCCTCGGTAAACGCGGGTATGGATACGATGTTGAAACGCTGCTGGCATTTTTCAAAAAAATTCTAAATCAGGACACGCTAACCAACGTCGCGCTGATTGGGGTCGGTAATTTAGGCCACGCCCTGTTGAATTTTAATTTCCATAAAAATAGTAATGTCCGGATCTCAGCGGCTTTTGATGTTAATGAAGCCATTGCAAATACGGTCCAGAGTGGGGTTCCCGTCTATCCAATGACGGAACTCAAAAAGCAATTGATCGAACAACAGATTGAAATTGCCATCTTAACGGTGCCAACAACGGTTGTTCAAAAGATTACCGATGAGTTAGTTGATGCGAATGTTAAAGGCATCATGAACTTTACCCCATTGCGGATCTCAGTTCCAGAAACAGTGCGGGTTCAAAACGTTGATTTAACCAATGAATTACAGACCTTAATTTACTTTATTGAACATTATGGTCAACAATTGGGTGACAACGGTCAAGATGAACCAGACGAAGATGAAGATTAGTCTGCGCATGCATCTCAAGATTATGATACCAAAAAGCTTCTCTGAAATAAATTTTCGGAGAAGCTTTTTTGAACGTCTAAATTAATGCCACGAACGAATAAGCGACGCAATCTAATGAAGTGCAGTCAAGAGCGTCGGTACTACGACCGCAGCGTTCATCAAAATATGAGACGTCATCGAAGTCTGAATTCGGCCGGTATGTTGATAGAGCCAGCAGAACAGCAATCCAACGAAGGCGTAGAGAATTAGATGACCATCTGCGTGGGCGAGGCTGAAGAGAAAGCTCGAAATCAAGGCGGCCCCGATTTTGCCGGTCACCGCACTCAAGTTGCCAAAGATGACCTTGCGGAAGACGATTTCTTCCATAATTGGGGCACCCACGATAATGGCTAAGAAAAATACCGGGTATTGTTGCCCAACGGTGAGTAGGGTCGACGTATTGTTGGAAGCCGTCGATTGCCCCAACATCGCAGTTATTTTAAGAATCAGGACTTGGCCGACAATGACTAGGACGAGCCCAATCAGGCCCCATAGGATGGCGACCAGCCAGTTACTGCGCTGCTGCTCAACGGCGTTTTTGGCTGTCATTCGGCGTGCTAGCCACAGCAATAACAGTGCGCCGACCAAGTAGTCGACCGTTTGAATCAAGAAGACTTGGGACCCCAGTTGATGAAAGGCGGCCACTAAGACGCTTGGTAGCGCATAAACAATAAAATAAATAATCAGAATTAAGATTGATTGGCGGCGATTAACCATCAGCTCACGTCCTTTTTGAAAGTTTGTTTGATTTTTTCATTAACACACGCATTGTGTTCGTTAATTTATCATGAATCATGATTAAATCATGGTGTTTTCTGAGTTCAAGCCCGCCAGCTGAGACCCGCTGGAAACAGTGCGAATTTGCGTAAACCTGCTGTTGTGGATGCTTCCTACGCCGGCTGGAAGGTATTTCTGACAACGCTGGAACGCGATGGACACAGATTTAAGCCGACAAACCACGTCTTAAATACTGGTCTTCCACTAACCAAGCACACAACGCTTGCTAAGTGGAATTTCATCGCTGAGCATTGTCAGAAACACCTTCCAGCCGGGGATGGTATTCGAAAGGCAGACATGTGCGGCCCCAACATTTTGTTGGATTAGTCGTTGATTCCCTGGTACAGGGCCATTTTGACTTTAACTGTCAGACCGACTCCAACATATAGCAATACTTTTTACCAATGCTTTAAGGTTCCTGACAAACAGCTTCACTTAGCTTGTCAGAATCTTCTTTAGTCGTTTGAGATAGCAAAGTTTCGAATTATAAACAAAGGCTATTTTATCGACTAAATTCAAAACTAGTGTCCGTTGAAATTAGTGAATCATATCCAAGTAATCTGATCAGTACTAAAATGCCATAAAACAGCATCAATACTGATCAAAAAGTTTGCCTGAAGGGCCGGTCACTTAATATCCAGTGGTCAATTGTACCAAGATAGCTGGGCGTTCATCCGTCATTCGAGCGGTTTCCCGACCGGAGGGGCTGGCTGACAATGCTCAAATCGATGTCCGCCCTGTTCCAGCGTTGTCAGCCAGCCCCGGAGGTCGGAATCGGACGCGCATCGGCTGACGAACAGGAATCCACCAACTGGCACATTTTAATTATCATGAATACAAAATAATAACAAGCACAACACATATTAACACGATAATACCCATTATAGTCGATTTGACATTCTTTGACTAATAATTGACAAATCACTTGCAATCTCAAATTAAAATGATATAGTTGACAATGTAATTAGCACTTGAGGTTCAGGAGTGCTAAAAAAGAATAAATGGAGGGATTCACGTGTTAAAACCATTAGGAGATCGCGTTATCTTGCAACAACAAGAAGAAGAAGAACAAACCATTGGTGGTATTGTTATCGCCAATAACGCTAAGGAAAAGCCCCAAAGCGGCAAGGTTGTTGCCGTCAATGACGGTCGTGTTTTAGATAACGGGACAAAAGTTGACCCCAGCGTGAAGGTCGGCGATCAAGTCTTATTTGACAAGTATGCCGGTACTGAAGTGAAGTACCAAGGTGATAAGTACTTGGTATTGCACGAAAAAGATATCGTTGCAATCGAAGACTAATCCATTTAAAGGACGCAATTTAAAATAAACTAAATTCATGAGGTGAATAAGGATAATGGCTAAAGAATTAAAGTTCTCTGAAGATGCACGTTCAGCTATGCTAAAAGGTGTCGACCAATTAGCTAACACAGTTAAGTCAACGTTAGGGCCTAAGGGTCGCAACGTCGTATTGGAACAATCATATGGTTCACCAACCATTACTAATGATGGGGTTACCATTGCCAAAGCCATCGAATTAGATGACCACTTTGAAAACATGGGTGCCAAGTTAGTTTCTGAAGTTGCTTCAAAGACTAATGACATCGCCGGTGATGGGACGACCACTGCGACTGTTTTGACGCAATCCATCGTAACGGAAGGTATGAAGAACGTTACGGCCGGTGCTAACCCTGTTGGCATTCGTCGTGGGATTGAAGAAGCTACTAAGACGGCTGTTGACTCATTACACGCGATGGCACACGAAGTTAAGACGCAAGAAGATATTGCGCAAATCGCTTCTGTTTCATCAGCAAGTGAAGAAACTGGTAAGTTAATTGCTGAAGCCATGGAAAAAGTTGGTCATGATGGTGTCATCACGATTGAAGAATCCCGTGGTGTTGATACGAGCTTGGACGTTGTTGAAGGGATGCAATTCGACCGCGGCTACTTATCACAATACATGGTTACTGATAATGATAAGATGGAAGCCGACTTGGACAACCCTTATATCTTAATCACAGATAAGAAGATTTCAAACATTCAAGATATCTTACCATTGTTACAATCCATCGTTGAACAAGGCAAGCCATTGTTGATCATTGCTGATGACATTTCTGGCGAAGCTTTACCAACCTTAGTATTGAACAAGATGCGTGGGACGTTTAACGTTGTCGCTGTTAAGGCACCCGGTTTTGGTGATCGGCGTAAGGAACAATTACAAGATATCGCTATCTTAACTGGCGGAACGGTTATCACTGACGATCTTGGCCTTGAATTGAAAGATACGACGATCGATCAATTAGGTCAAGCGAACAAAGTAACGGTTACTAAGGACAACACGACCATCGTTGAAGGTGCGGGTTCTAAGGACGCCATCTCCGAACGGGTTGAATTCATCCGTAACCAAATCAGCGAAACGACTTCTGACTTTGACAAAGAAAAGTTACAAGAACGTTTAGCTAAATTAGCCGGTGGGGTTGCCGTTGTTCGTGTCGGTGCCGCTACTGAAACTGAATTGAAAGAACGCAAGTACCGGATCGAAGATGCTTTGAACGCCACTCGGGCCGCTGTTGAAGAAGGCTTTGTTGCCGGTGGTGGTACTGCCTTGATCAATGTCATCAAAGACGTTGCTGCATTGAAGGAAACTGGTGACGTTCAAACTGGGATCAACATTGTCAAACGTGCTTTGGAAGAACCAGTTCGTCAAATCGCTGAAAACGCTGGTTTGGAAGGCTCCGTTATCGTTGAAAAGATGAAGGAACAAAAGCCAGGTGTTGGTTTCAACGCTGCGACTGACGAATGGGTCGACATGATTGAAGCTGGTATCGTGGATCCTACTAAGGTTACACGTTCTGCTTTACAAAATGCCGCATCTGTTTCAGCCTTACTCTTAACGACTGAAGCCGTTGTTGCTGAAAAACCTGAAGAAAATGCACCCGCTGCACCAGCCGCACCAAACCCAGGTATGGGCGGTATGATGTAAACAAATCGTAACATTAAGCACTTACTCGGCTGAGTAAGTGCTTTTTTAATGCTGTTGGGGTGCAAATCAACTAAAATATGGGTATTGATTTATCCATAATGGAGCGGTAGGATTAGTCGTTAACGCAAAACAGGGGTACCTGGTCGTGCCCGGTAGTTTTAACTGGTAGTATTAATCAAGCTAAAGTAGTAGAATCTACTTTGACTTAGCTTACTTGGGATAATTATTTTGGACATAAAGGAGTTATTATCATGTGGCGTTATTTAAAACGGTTAGTTATTGGGAAACCGTTAAAAACCATGGACGAGGGTGGGCAAGCGCTCACTAAGTTCAAGGCCCTGGCGCTGCTGTCGTCAGATGCGCTATCATCAGTGGCTTACGGTACTGAACAGATTACGACGGTCTTAATTACACTTTCAGCGGCTGCTTTGATGTATCAATTGTATGTCGCGGCGTTAGTGCTGGTCCTACTGTTTGCCATCACGATGTCGTACCGGCAAATTATCCGGGCTTATCCATCTGGCGGGGGCGCCTACGTGGTTGCTAGTACTAACTGGGGTCGTCCAGCTGGACTAGTGGCTGGGGGCTCGCTGCTCGTCGACTACATGCTGACGGTGGCGGTTTCAGTGACTTCAGGGACTGAAGCCATTACGTCGGCAGTTCCGGCGTTAGCCAATTACCAAGTGCTGATTGCGGTACTGATCGTGATCGCAATTATGGCGCTGAATCTGCGTGGAATGCGTGAATCCGCATCATTCTTAACGTTCCCCGTATACTTTTTCATTATTATGATTATTGGCATGATTCTGTGGGGCATTATGAATATTGCGAGTGGTAACTTAACTTACCATGCATCCGCCGCTGTTGGGGCGCCCGTACAAGGTATGACGCTAGTACTGTTCCTGCGAGCCTTCTCCTCTGGGTCGTCATCACTGACCGGGGTTGAAGCCATCAGTAACGCGGTGCCAAACTTTAAACGGCCTAAGCGTAAAAATGCGGCCAATACACTTGCCATTATGTCGCTCGTGTTGGCAGTATTCTTTGGTGGAATCACTTATTTGAGTTACTACTTGGGAATCAAACCGCAAGCAGACAATACCGTGCTGTCACAAATTGCGACGGCGGTCTTTGGTCACGGCTTGTTCTACTACTTGCTCCAATTAGCCACTGCCTTGATTTTAGCGGTTGCCGCTAACACCGGTTTTTCCGCGTTTCCAATCTTGGCGTACAACTTGGCGAAGGATAAATTCCTGCCACATGCTTACATGGACCGGGGCGACCGGCTAGGCTACTCTAATGGGATTATCTCGTTAGCCGTCGGGGCGATCGCGCTCATCTTTATTTTCCATGGTAAGACGACGCTCTTGATTCCGTTATACGCGGTCGGGGTGTTCGTGCCGTTTACGTTATCTCAATCCGGGATGATCGTGCACTGGTTGCGCGAACATGGTCAATGGTGGTGGATGAAAGCCGCTGTTAACTTCCTCGGTGCCTTGATTTCGTTAGGACTAGTGGTCTTCTTATTCTTGCTCCACTTCGGCAACGTTTGGCCATACCTAATCGTGATGCCACTGTTGCTTTACATGTTCTTCCGGATTCACGTGCATTATAAACGAGTAGCTGCCCAGTTGCGGGTAGTCGCAAAGGAAAAGGCCGCTATTCATGATTATGACGGGGCTACGGTGATCGTGCTCGTTTCAAATGTTACGCGGGTAACGGCCCAAGCGGTCAACTATGCGCGTTCGATTGGGGATTACGTGATTGCGATGCACGTGTCCTTTGATGAAAATCCTGAAAAGGAACATAAAACGGCCGCGGAATTCAAAGAAACCTTCCCGGATGTTCGGTTCGTCGATATTCATTCGTCGTATCGTTCGATTGCCACGCCAACGTTACGCTTCTGTGATGTGATTGCCAAACGGGCGGCGGAACGGAACTTCTCTACTACCGTTTTGGTCCCACAATTTGTGCCTAAAAAGCCTTGGCAGAATATTTTGCATAACCAGACCAGCTTACGGCTACGCGCGGTATTAAATTCGCGTGAAAATATTATTGTGTCGACTTATAACTACCATTTAAAAGAATAGTAACTTGATATTGAAACCCGGTATAACTGCCGGGTTTTTAATTTTGTGTCATAATATGAGTAACGATGGTTATAATTTAAGGGTTTGATTAGCACGTGACGGTTCAAATGTGAACGAATTGTGTTGCCTTTCCTAAGTTTTGGTGAAGCAAGTTGTCAAGCGTCATTGGGATTTGTATAATTATCATAATAAGAGTGAGAAGGGGGTTGCGCACAAATGATCAGGTTTGAAATTTTAGTATGCCTAGTGGCAACCATGATAGTTTCTGCAATCTTGACGCCGTTTGTGCGGAAGCTCGCATTTAAAATCGGGGCGGTGGACAAACCGAATGTCCGGCGGGTCAATAAAATACCGATGCCAACAATGGGTGGCTTAGCGATTTTTATTTCCTATACCGTCGGGACAACTGTCCTCTATCTGATGCACCAATTTCCTAGTCGCATCTTTTTCGCGCTATTAGGTGGCGAGCTGATTATTATTGCGACTGGAATTATCGACGATATTTATGAATTAAAACCCCGTCAGAAGATGTTGGGTATCACATTAGCGGCACTTGAAGTTTACTTTATCGGTGGCATCCGAATGACGACCTTTACCTTTCCGTTGCTGGGACTGATTCATTTCCAATGGTTAAGTTTGCCAGTGACGCTGTTATGGATTTTAGCCATCACCAATGCGGTGAACCTAATTGATGGTCTGGACGGTTTAGCGACCGGGGTCTCAATCATTTCACTCACGACGATGGGGATCATCGGGTTATTCTTCTTGAATGCCAACATGTTTGTGTCGCTGCTGATTTTTACCCTAGTTGCAGCGATGATGGGCTTCCTGCCGTACAATTTCTTCCCAGCAAGAATTTATCTGGGGGATACGGGTTCCTTGTTCATCGGCTTCATGACGGCGGTGTTCTCACTGTTTGGACTCAAAAACGTGACGTTGATTTCCGTTGGGATTCCAGTGATGATTTTAGGCGTGCCAATCACGGATACGGTCTACGCGATGATTCGCCGGATCTTGAATAAAAAGCCGATTTCGCAGGCGGATAAACATCACCTGCACCACCGGCTGATGCAATTAGGATTGACCCATCGACAAACCGTCATGGTCATTTACGGGATTGCATTGATTTTTTCGTTCATTTCATTGCTTTACCCGATTTCATCGATCTGGGGTTCAGTTCTCCTGACGATTGGCTTGTTACTGGGACTGGAACTCTTCGTTGAAGCAATTGGCTTAGCTGGCGATAATCGTCAGCCGTTACTCGATTGGATCAAACGAACCGTTGCCCGGCTGACTTCCAAGACTAATCATTAAAAGTTAAGTCAACAAATCAGTTGAATGTAAGGCCCTCTGATATTGTGATTGGTGGCGACGTCATCAGTACGCGTTAGTTAGTGGTCTAACTTGCTGCCAGTTCTGAGTGAGTCCACCGTGTTAGTTTGGCTGCCAGATTGATGGCCTCGCGCTTAAGACAATGGTCACTGCTGATATCATTCAAATGAAAATACACTTTAAATTATTACAGGCATCCGCCACGTCAATCGTGCGGGTGCCTGTTTTTCGTTATCGCTGCTTGCGTTCATCAACCTCGACTTTACCAAAACTATACAAGCATTTTACACAATCGTCATTCACAATTTACAAACGATCAGTAATATTAAGCATGTTCCAAGCAATCAACGAAGTGTAACCGTCGAGTGGTGATGCTGCTCCATCACCAGCAACAATACTCCTACCCAGTTATGCGATGACGGTTATCATGTTGGTTGCTTCATTTTGATAGTCAATTGAAGAAGGGGAGTTTCAATTATGAAAAAAGCACTGACACTCGGCGCATTGGCAGTAACGATGACCGTTTTACTAGCCGGTTGCGGCAGTAGCTCAGCTACGAGCACGAAGAACACGAGTAGTAGTGGTAGTGGCAGCTCAAAAACAACCAAGATTGTGGCAACCGGATCAACCGCGTTACAACCACTGGTCGAACAAGCTGGCCAAGCTTACCAAAATGAACATGCCAACGTGACGATCAACGTTCAAGGTGGTGGTTCCGGTGCCGGCCTTAGCCAAGTTGCTAAGGGCTCAGTTAATATTGGAAACTCAGACTTATTTGCACAAGAACAAAAAGGGTTAGACGCCAAAGGGTTAGTTGATCATAAAGTGGCCGTTGTGGGGATGGCACCTGTCGTTAATAAGGATGCCGGGGTCACGAATGTTTCTAAGCAAGAATTAGTTAAGATTTTCCAAGGCAAGATTACCAACTGGAAAGATGTCGGTGGTAAGGACGAAAAGATCACCGTTGTCAACCGGGCACAAGGTAGTGGGACGCGGGCAACGTTTGAAAAATGGGGCTTAGATAATGCCAAAGTGGCAACGAGCCAAGAACAAGATTCAAACGGGACGGTTCAAAAAATCGTCAGCACCACACCGGGGGCAATCAGTTACTTAGCGTTCTCATACGTTAAGTCTGATGTTCAAGCCTTAGCCATTGACAATGTTAAACCAACTGAAGCCAACGTTGCCACTAACAAGTGGAAGATCTGGGCATACGAACACATGTATACTAAGGGTCAACCAACTGGCGAATTAAAGAACTTCTTGACGTACATGACGTCCAAGTCAGTTCAAGGCAGTTTGGTTAAGAAATTAGGTTACATTCCGTTGACTTCAATGAAAGTTGACCGGGGCCAATCAGGTGCCATTACTGATTTGAAATAACCGCAAAAAAGTCGAGCAAGTTGTGCTCGGCTTTTTGTGTATCCTAAATATGATCTAGCAGAACTACCGGTAATCCAGCTTAATCCTGAGATACCGGTACTTCCGCAAACTGTTCACCCTGTTCAGTGAAGGTCACTTGACCACTCAATAAATTAGTGATGGCCGTTTGCACCGCGGCTAACTCTGCTGCACTCACTGCGATCGTCTGGGTGACTTGAACGCCGTAATCGGTATTTAGTATGACCAGTTGGTTTTGCTGCAAGTAATAGTTCAACGCGTCGACGTTGCGGTAATCAAGAGCAATCGCCAGCCGCATCTGTAAAACCCGTTCGACTTTGCCACACGCTTCGATTGCAGCGGCCGGGGTCCCGTTGTAGGCGCGAATTAGGCCGCCAGCCCCCAGCTTGATCCCGCCAAAGTAGCGTGTCACGACCGCCAAAACATCGTGAACGTCGTTGGCTTTAAGGACTTCCAGAATTGGGGAGCCGGCCGTTCCTGAGGGTTCACCGTCATCACTCATCCGTTGAATGTGGTCGTCGTCGCCTAGCATGTAGGCAAAGCAATTATGGTTCGCCTTCGGGTTGGCAGCGCGGACCGCGGCAATTTTAGCCTGGGCATCATCCTCACTGGTAATGCGGTAAAGGTGTGCGATGAAGCGCGATTTCTTGATGGTCTGTTCAAAGACCGTGTCTTGGGTAATGGTGTAATAGGGTTTCGTCAAAATTATCGATTCCTTTCGTGGATTCCAGCATGATTTGCGTATGTAATCTATAAAGGGGTGAAGACGTGCAAGCACAAGAACTATATGGTCGGCAGTTAGCCTTATCCGCCGAGGCCGCGCGTGACTTGCCGGCTGGCTGTCAAGTTTTGCCAGCGATGCAAGTGACGGCGATCCAGGTCCAGTGTCAACGCTGTGGCAGTCAGCTGGACCGCCAGCGCGCGCAATTACCGAACGAGCAGTATTATTGTTACCAATGTCTGAATCTAGGCCGTATCAGCACCCTCGTTAAACTCTATCATATGTCAGAACCGAATGCTTTTGCAACGGTCCCGACCTGTACTTGGACTGGTCAGCTAACGGCCCAACAAGCCGCGTGTGCACAAATGATTCAAGAAAAGTTTGCCGCACGAGAACGACAATTATTGTGGGCGGTGACCGGTGCAGGGAAAACGGAAATGCTGTTTCCCGGGATCACTTGGGCCTTAGCACAACGGTGGCGCGTGGCCATTGCGTCACCGCGAGTCGATGTTTGTTTGGAACTGGCGCCCCGATTGCGAGCAGCATTTGCGGATGCGCCAATTGCCGTGCTGCATGGCCGTGACCCGGAACCGTATCAATATACGCAATTGACGATTTGTACGACCCATCAATTGTTACGTTTTCGCCACGCCTTTGATGTCCTGATTATTGATGAAGTTGACGCTTTTCCATTCGCAGCTAATCCGCGGTTGGCATTTGCAGTCAAGCAAGCGCTCAAACCAGATGGCGCACTACTGTATTTAACGGCGACCCCTAGTCCGGCGCTGTTACGGCAAGTTCGACGAGGACAGTTAGCGATTAGTTATTTGCCATTACGGTTTCATCAACACTTACTGCCGACGATTACGGTGCGATTGCAGCCCAACTGGCCCCAGCTACTAGCACACGGCAAGTTGCCGCGGTGCCTAATTCAACGGTTACGGCAGTATCAGACGCGGTACCAACGCTTTTTGTTATTTGTGGCGCGAATCGAACAGTTGGCGCCCGTGCATCATCTGCTCCAACAGTTATTTCCGCAAATGGCGGGGCAGACGGTACATTCGGCGGACCCAGACCGGTTGACGAAGGTCCAGCAGATGCGAGATAAAGCCGTTCAATACTTAATTACGACAACGATTCTGGAGCGCGGCGTGACACTGCCGGGAATCGATGTCATTGTCTTAGGTGCGGATGATGCCGTGTTTTCGACGGCGGCGCTGGTGCAGATTGCGGGCCGGGTCGGTCGTAGCAAGGCACGACCAACTGGACTAGTCTGGTTTATTTGTCAGCAGCATGGCCGTAACATTAAGCAAGCACAGCGCCAGATTCGTACCGTCAATCGAAAGGGGCGAGCATTGCGTGCCAGCATGCCTATTGTGTCAAAGTCAGATTCAGATTAAGTTAACCTTGCCGTGGTTATTAAGCTGGCAACCCATGCGCCGCCCAGTGGTTTGTGACCGTTGCTGGCAACGCTTTGAGTCGATCAAGCGTCTCCATGCTTGTCCAGGTTGTGGGCGCGCACAAGACCAACCGACGCAATGTCTCGATTGTGCCCGCTGGCCGACATTAGCTGGTTTTCATAACGAAGCCCTATTTCGTTACAATGAGGCGATGCAAGCTTATTTTCATCAGTATAAATTCAGCGGCGACTATCAATTGCGACAGGTGTTTGCGACGGTGCTTCAACAAGCTGTTCGCCAGCGCATCGCCCATACCGCAGCAATAGTTGTGACGATTCCCGTCACGCCCGCGACGATGCAGACCCGGGGATTCAACCAAGTGAGTGGGTGGATACCCACGATTGAAACGGCGGCAGTACTGACGACTCAAGCTACGACTAAGTTAGTGCCGCAGTCCAAAAAAGACCGGCACGCGCGGTTGCTGACGCCCCAGCCGTTTAAATTAACCACGCCGACAGATATTACCGGTCAGTCGATTTTAATTGTCGATGATATTTATACGACGGGCCGCACGATTCGGCATGCGGCCAGCCTGCTTTTAGAAAACGGTGCCAAGAGCGTGACAGGGCTGACCCTCGCCCGTTAATTTCGGTGGAAAGTGCCGTTTGGATTGTTTATTGTAGCGCTTTCTATTATAATGAAATTAAGCAAAGTAATTAGAGAGTGGTCCTTTAATTACTTTGGGTACACAGTAATGTGTGTGAAGGGAGAGAAGATCTATGCTAAATTTTAATATTCGCGGTGAAAATATCGAAGTGACCCAAGCAATTCGGGACTACGTTCAAAAACGGGTGGGCAAGTTACAGAAGTACTTTGACAATAATGTTGACTCAATTGCCCATGTCAACTTAAAAGTTCACCCAGACAAGACGGCTAAAGTCGAAGTCACTATTCCACTTCCCTATTTAGTTCTCCGGGCAGAAGAAACTTCTCCTGATATGTATGCGAGCGTTGATTTGGTGACCGACAAGTTGGAACGCCAAATCCGTAAGTATAAAACTAAGGTCAACCGTAAGTCCCGTGAAAAGGGCTACAAAGCGATTGACTTTGCAGCGACTGATGAAACAGTTGCCGCTGCCGACAATGATCAGGACGATAAGTTAGACGTTGTACGCACGAAACGCGTGGCTTTAAAGCCAATGGATAATGAAGAAGCAATTCTGCAAATGGATATGCTCGGCCATGACTTCTTTATCTACGAAGATGCGGAAACCGACGCAATTAATATCGTCTATCGGCGTAACGATGGCCGTTATGGTTTGATTGAAACCGACGACAATCACTAAATTTTGAAACGTAACTAACGAGGACTGGTCAGTTGACCAGTTCTTTATTTTTGACCATGGAAGTCAGTTAGGGGCAGATGTTCGGTTAAGAAATGCTGTCCGACTGAATTAAAGAACCCGGGTCAGCGATTGGAAATATGGGGTTAAAGACTAATATTTAGTTAAGGATGTAAATAAAACGGCTGACGGTATCGGTTACATAGGGGCCCGTGGTTTTCATTACTAGTAAATAATGGTAAAATGACAGATGGTATTTTATTTTGAAATGGACAATTGAAATTAAAATTTAGATTAATTATTTGGAGAGGATACGTAAATGGCCAACATTTTAAAACGCTGGGTTGAAAGCGACAAGCGGACTATTCGGCGTCTGGATAAGATTGCTAATAAAGTTGAAGCTTATGCTGACGAATACGCCAAGTTAAGTGATGCTGACTTGCAAGCGAAGACCCCAGAATTTCGTGAACGTTACAAGGAGGGCGAATCGTTAGACGATTTGTTGCCAGAAGCATTTGCTACGGCGCGTGAAGGTGCTAAACGGGTGCTGGGACTTTACCCGTTCCACGTTCAAATCCTCGGTGGAATCGTGTTGCATCAAGGTGACATTGCCGAAATGAAGACTGGTGAAGGGAAGACCTTAACGGCCACCATGCCAGTTTATTTGAACGCCATCTCTGGTAAAGGGGTGCACGTTGTTACGGTTAACGAATATTTGTCAGCTCGTGACGCGACCGAAATGGGTGAGCTCTATAACTGGTTAGGCATGAGTGTCGGCATTAACGGTGCTGAAAAGTCACCAGAAGAAAAGCGGGCTGCCTATAACGCAGATATTACTTATTCAACCAATGGTGAAATCGGGTTTGATTACTTACGTGATAACATGGTGGTTTACCGTGAAGACATGGTACAACGCCCATTGAACTTCGCGATTATTGATGAAGTTGACTCCATCCTGATCGATGAGGCGCGGACGCCGTTGATTATTTCTGGTCAGTCAGAAGGGACGACTGGGATGTACAAACGGGCGGACCGGTTTGCCAAGACGTTGACTAAGGATGAAGATTACAAAGTCGACCTCGAATCCAAGACGGTTGCGTTATTGGACGAAGGAATTCGAAAAGCAGAAAAGTATTTCGGTTTAAAGAACTTGTATGATACTGATAACACGGCTTTGAACCATTACTTGGACGAAGCCTTACGGGCCAACTACATCATGCTCAAGGATAAGGACTACGTGATTTCTGACGGTGAAGCGTTAATCGTTGATTCCTTTACGGGTCGGATCATGGATGGTCGGCGTTTCTCTGACGGGTTACACCAAGCGATCGAAGCGAAGGAACACGTTGAGATTCAAGAAGAGACCAAGACCATGGCCAACATCACTTATCAAAACTTATTCCGGATGTATAAGAAGCTTTCCGGGATGACTGGGACGGCCAAGACGGAACAAGAAGAATTCCGTGAAATTTACAACATGGAAGTTATTACGATTCCAACCAACCGGCCAATGATTCGTGATGACCGTTCTGATTTACTGTACCCAACGTTACAAAGTAAATTTAACGCGGTTGTTAAAGAAATCAAAGAACTCCACGAAAAGGGCCAACCAATGCTAATCGGGACCGTTGCCGTGGAAACATCAGAATATTTATCACACCGTTTGGATGAAGAAAATATTCCGCACGTGGTCTTGAACGCCAAGAACCATGCCAAGGAAGCCGATATCGTTGCCAATGCCGGTCAACGCGGTGCCGTCACGATTGCCACCAACATGGCTGGTCGTGGGACGGATATCAAGTTAGGACCGGGTGTCAAAGAAGTCGGTGGGTTAGCCGTTATTGGGACCGAACGTCATGAATCACGGCGGATCGATAACCAATTGCGGGGCCGTGCCGGTCGTCAAGGTGATCCTGGGATGTCACAATTCTACCTATCACTTGAAGATGATTTGATGCTGCGGTTCGGTTCTGAACGAATCAAGAACTTCTTACAACGGATGAACGTGGAAGATGACGACGCTGTGATCCAGTCACGGATGATTACGCGTCAAGTTGAATCTGCACAGAAACGGGTCGAAGGGAATAACTACGACTCACGTAAAAACGTGCTTCAATATGATGACGTCATGCGGGCCCAACGTGAAGTGATTTACGGGGAACGTCAACAAGTGATCATGGAAGAAAAATCCTTGAAGCCAGTGATTATGCCAATGATCAAACGGACCGTCGAACGCACCGTTCAATTGCATATGCAAGGCGATGAAAAGGATTGGGACCTTGGTGCCGTGGTTGACTTTGCACAAGCGGCCATGGTCAAGGAAGATTCAATCAGTGTCGATGACCTGAAAGGCAAGTCACCAGCTGAAGTTGAGGATTACTTGATGAAGCGGGTCGACGAAGTTTACGATGCCAAGACGAAGCAATTATATGATGCTGGTCAAATGCTTGAATTTGAAAAGGTCGTTTTATTACGAGTGGTCGATTCACATTGGACAGATCATATTGATTCAATGGACCAATTACGGCAATCAATTGGGTTGCGTGGTTACGGTCAGTTGAACCCATTAGTTGAATACCAACGTGACGGTTATCAGATGTTTGAAGAAATGGTCGCCGATATCGATTACGATACGACACGTCTCTTCATGAAGTCAGAAATTCGCCAAAATATTCAGCGTTAAGATTAAGGTTAACGAAAGCGAGTCTGAGACTGAGGTCTTGGGCTCGTTTTACGGTTGCAAACGATATTAAATAAATAATAAATAAGTTGAAAGAAGGGTTCTTTGTGGAATTAAGTGAATATAAACACCTGATCACGGAAATGCAAAGTGCTGTCGACGACTTTAGGGGGTCGCTTTGACTTAGATGCGTTGAACGAAAGCATCCAAGAAAACGAAGCCCGAATGGCCGAACCAGGATTTTGGGATGACCAGGCTGCGGCGCAAAAAGTCATTGACGATAATAATGCGTTAAAGAGTAAGTATGAGACGTTCAAACAATTGTCTGATGAGGTCGGCGACTTAGCGGTGGCGTACGAGTTACTTAGCGAGGAGCCGGATGCTGAGATGCAAGCTGAGTTCGAAACGGACTTCAAGCATGCCGAACATGATTTACAACAGTACCGCCTCAGTTTGCTATTAGATGGCCCGTATGACCGTAATAATGCAATTCTGGAAATCCATCCCGGTGCTGGTGGAACGGAATCACAGGACTGGGGATCGATGTTGCTGCGGATGTACACGCGTTGGGCCGCTAGTCATGATTTCAAAGTCGAAACGGTCGATTATCAAGCGGGTGATGAAGCTGGCATCAAGAGTGTCACGCTACTTATTAGTGGACATAATGCGTACGGTTATTTGCGCTCCGAAAAAGGCGTGCACCGGTTAGTTCGGATCTCGCCGTTTGACGCAGCTGGACGGCGGCATACGTCCTTTGCCAGTGTCGACGTGATGCCGGAACTAGACGAGACGGTCGATATCGATGTGCGGCCAGAAGATCTGAAGATCGACGTTTATCGGGCGAGCGGTGCTGGGGGTCAGCATGTTAACAAGACTTCTTCAGCCGTTCGAATCACGCACATTCCGACTGGAATCGTGGTGGCTAGTCAGGCACAACGGTCGCAATTGCAGAACCGGCAAACGGCCCTGAATATGTTGCGGGCCAAGTTGTATGAGCGTGAAGAAGAGAAGAAGGCCAAAGAACGCGCGGCGATTCAGGGTGAACAGATGGACATTGGTTGGGGCTCACAGATTCGCTCCTATGTCTTCCATCCGTACACCATGGTGAAAGACCACCGGACCAATTACGAGTCCCATGATGGTCAAGCCGTGATGGATGGCGACCTTGATCCATTCATGGACGCCTATTTACAATGGAAATTAGCGCAACGGAACCCCCAATAATGATGGGGTAATACTAAGGTGACCTATCGTTGTGTAGGTCGTCTTAGTATTTTTTTTGCCAAAAGTCTTATAATATAGAAATATTAATGCGGTAATAGCAAGGCTGACCAGTTTGAAACGGCGTTGGTCTACACCGGTAAAAATGCTATACTAACTTCAGAGTTTAACGTTAGGGGTCACGCACATGCAGGTATTGAAGATATTCGAATTGTTCCTTTTACAGCCACTCGTTTGGATTGGTTTACTGCGCAGCTATTTAACTGCCAAACGCCGAGTCACCTATGAACGCCAAAATTTTCATAGCGCCATCAATTCACAATTGGTCGAGGTCCGGCACTTTTTCATGGACGGCTGCTTATTGGGAATTTTAATGACCATCATTAGTTTGGCACTCGGGTTAGTGGTCTCACCAGTCTGGGTCGTCCTGTATGAGGCACTTGCGACCATTAGTCTGATTATTCTGCCAGGAATGCTAGTTCCGGTGACGGTCTTTGGCTTGAGTTGGTTGGGATACTGGCTCATGAGCCCCCAATTGACAACAGTTGGCGGAATTCTGCAACAACACGGCATTTCAACGACGAGCATGAGTGGCAACTTGGTCGTTAATGGCTTGATGTTATTAGCCGTTGTTTTGGGGACGACGGCATTACTGCTACGTTGGCATGACCATCAAGGCCGTTCGCCGAAGTTGCAACCAGATCAGCGTGGCAAACGGCTGGTTCGTTACCAATGGCAGCAATTATTAGTCTTACCAGTTGGTGTGTTGATTCCAGGAGATTGGATTCATGCGACGCTCAGCTGGTGGCCGGTATTCACAGTTGGCGAGCGGTCATTTAGTATTATATTATTGCCATTATTAGTTGGTGCCAGTGCGCGGGTTTACAAGCAGTTGCCCCAAATTGCGTGGCGCCAACTCGCGACCCGCTTGGGGGGTGTCGCGGTGGTCAGCGTGATTCTCGCCATTGTGGCCCGCTTTGCAGTACTCAGTCCACAGTGGTTGCTGGGGCTATTAGCATTCGTGGTCGTGTTGACTTGGGTTGTGATGATTCAACATCGATTTGATGATCGGCATCAGCAATTGCGTTTCTCTGATACTGAACAGGGCGTGCGCGTGATTGGTCTCAGACCGAATACACCTGCAGATAAGTTGAATCTAGACTTAGGCGACGTGATTCTGGAATGTAATCGGCAACCGGTCAACACAGAAGCGGAGTTTTATGCTGCGCTATTGAAAAGCCCAACCTATGTCCATTTAAAAGTACGTAACCGACAACAAGAATTGATTATTACCGAAACGGCGATTTATAATGGCGCCCCACACGAGTTAGGAATTGTGTTATTCACTGATCAGGAGGATTAATGACCATGGATAAGATTTTAGTGGTAGACGATGAACCGGCAATCGTAACGTTATTGTCATACAACTTAAAACAGGCGGGATACGAGGTCGTGACGGCGACGAATGGTGCGGACGCGTTGTCACTAGGTCTGGAACAATCGTTTACATGTATTTTGTTAGATTTAATGTTGCCGAAATTAGATGGAATGGAAGTCACTAAAAAGTTACGGCAAGAAAAGATTCAAACGCCGATTATTATTGTGACAGCTAAAAATGATGAATTCGATAAGGTCTTTGGATTAGAACTTGGTGCGGATGACTATATCACCAAGCCGTTTTCACCCCGGGAGGTCTTGGCGCGAATCAAAGCGGTGATTCGGCGGACAACCCCTGATGAACCGGTGACGCCACCAACACCAATCGCACCCGCTAATCGTTCCGTGATGCTAGTCGGGGATTTGCAGATTGACCAGAATAAATATCGGGTCGCGCGCAACGGTGAAAATATCAGTTTGACGCCAAAAGAGTTCGAGTTACTGATTTATTTTGTCGAACGTGAAGGTCGGGTGCTCAGTCGTGATGCGATTTTAAACCATGTCTGGGGCTATGATTATGCCAGTGAGACACGCATTGTGGATATTCACATTTCACATTTACGAGAAAAAATCGAAGCAGACCCAAAACATCCGCGCCTGATTCGGACGGTCCGGGGCTTCGGCTACGAATTCGTGGGTGACAGTCATGCATAATCGCTGGCAACAGACGACCAGAATCTTAGTCATGGAAAACGTCCTGATTACATTGATTGTCCTGGTCGTGTTGCAGCATTTTTCGCCAATCAAGTGGTCGTGGGGCTTAGTGCTGAGCCTCTGCTGCGGGCTCATTGGCTTAGCGATTATTGAAGGCGTCATTACCTGGCATCAGCAATATAATCGCCAAAAAACGATCGACCGGATGGAAGCCAAACTGCGACAGATGAGCAGTCAGCAGTTTCCACCCCACATTTTACTGCCACAGTCAGACCCGTTATATAGTCTGGCCCAGGCAGTCAATCAATTAGAAAGCTTTCAAAAGCATCAAACGCGGCGTGCGGAGTTACAAGAAAAAGAACTGATGATGATCATGCGCTATTTACCCGTTGGGGTGATGGTAATTGACCATCGCCGACAAGTACAACTGTCCAATCCAACGATGAGTGAGTTGTTACAGGTTTCCGTTAACTCTGTTGCCCACATTTATACGAAGGACATCCAACTGTACGCGTTGACCAAGTTGATTGAAGATACGATTACTAGTGGTGACAATCAACGGGCGACGATCACATTGACGCCGGCACCTAATACGCAAGTGGTGGAAGCTTCCACTGTTTACATTCAAGGGAACCGCGGCCAGTTTCAAATCGTCTTGATTCTGTATGATATTACTGAGGTCTATATGATCGAACAGATGCAGGATGATTTTGTTAGCAATGCCAGTCATGAATTGAAGACGCCGATTACGGCGATTGCGGGGTTCACTGAGACGTTACTTGGCGGGGCTAAGGATGATCCAGAAACGCTCGACCAATTTTTACACATTATTGCGGATGAGAGTCAGCGGCTGATCGATTTGATTCAAGACGTGCTCTCGTTGTCACGCATTCGAGCTCAGAACACGACCAAGTTAACCTTGTCGTCAGTTGCGGTGCGACCGTTGATTACGCAAGAACTAGCGGTCGTTCAGCAGGCCACCGACCGGCAACACTTGACGATTAATAATCAAGTTGATCCGGATTTGACCGTGACCAGTGATGCTCAAAAACTCAATCAAATCGTCAAAAACTTGCTGACGAATGCGATTAAATATAATCGACCACAGGGGAGTGTGACGATTGCGACCCATGTCGGTGAACAATCTTGGTCGTTGATTATTAAAGATACTGGGATTGGAATTAGCGCGGACGACCAGCAACGGATCTTTGAACGCTTCTATCGCGCCAGCCCATCCCGCTCACAGCAACTCGTGAGCGGCACGGGACTCGGACTAGCCATCGTCCAGGAACTCGTGAATGCGATGCAAGGCACGATCGAAGTGGTCAGTCAGCGAGGCGTCGGCACAACGATGACGGTGACGCTACCTTTGATTGCGCCGGAATCAGATTAACTAACAGGTGATACGCATTGTAGGCGTTATTCTTTAGCATTAAAGATAATTAAAACGTGCTATTTTCTAAGTTCAAGAGCCGCCAGCTGAGACCCGCTGGAACAGTGCGAGTTAGCGTAAACTTGCTGTCGTGGAGACGTCCTAGGCCGGCTTCCAGGCATTCTGGGCAATGGCCGGAACGTCGTGGACACAGATTTAAGCCGACAAACCACGTCTTAAATACTGGTCTTCCACTAACCAAGCCAAGAACGCTTGCTAAGTGGAATTTCACCACTGGGCCTTGCCCAGAATACCTTCCAGCCGGGATGGTATTCGAAAGGCAGACATGTGTGGACCCAACATTTTATTGGATTAGTCTTTGATTCCTTGGTACACGGGGACTTTGATATTGAACTTTCAGATCGGTTTCTAACAATCGTTAACTTTCTTACCCATGTTTTAGCTTTTCGAATCAGCAACTCCACGGTACTTGTCAGAACTTTTCCTAGTTGTCTGAAATAGCAAAATCTTGGATTCTCAACGAAGATAATCCTATCGACTAAGTCCAAGACCAGTTGCTATTGAAGTTGGTGGCATTAAGATGGGTGAATAATATTTGCTAATCTTCTCAGCAGTTAAATGCCATAAGTCATCATCGATACTGATTAAAAGTTTGCTTGAAGGACCAGTCACCAAATATTCAGTGGTCAATTGCACCTAGATAGGTGGACGTTCATCCGCCATTCGAGTGGCTTCCCGACTGGAGGGGCTGGCTGACAATGCTCAAGGGCGAAATTCTTCTTGTCCGGGCGGGTTTCCCGGGCTAGAAGAAGACTCGTATTTGAAATCGCGCAGTGGGTTTCTGTGTGAGTTCAAATCGATGTCCGCCCTGTTCCAGCGTTGTCAGCCAGCCCCGGAAGTCGGATTAGAAAGCGCATCTGCTGACGAACAGGACGCCAACTTGGCACGTTTTAATCATGATTCATGATAAATCAACTAACACATTGTGTCCGTGATATTAATGGTGCCCACTGACAAGTCACCATTAAAAATGATTCAAAACATAACGATTTTCAAAGTGAAATGTAAACTTTGAAAATCGTTTTTTTGTGCACTTTTCTCATGTTCTTGCCATTTTAGGGCGGATAAATCGTCAAATCCTTAAAAATAATTCGACGTTTACACAATCTTTACAAAACTCATATAAAGCATTTACACAAACTTTGTATTATTGATATTGAGCAATGGGTAGGAGGTATACATTTATGAAAAAAAGTCGGGTCATCCAATTAATTGGGTTGGTCGTGATTATTGGATTGGTCGGGTTGGCGTATGTGCGTCGTGACCGGACCAGTGCCAGTGAATCGATCACAGCAGTTGGATCAACGGCCTTACAGCCACTAGTTGAAGCTGCCGGTGAACAATATAGTAGTACTCACACCGGGGTGTTCATCAATGTGCAGGGTGGTGGTTCTGGAACGGGGCTGAGTCAAATTCAGTCGGGCGCTGTCGCTATTGGTAACTCAGATATTTTTGCAGAAGAACAATCGGGTATCACCGCTAGTAAGTTGATTGACCATCGGGTTGCCGTGGTCGGCATCGCACCAATCGTCAACAAACGCGCGGGTGTCACTAATTTGACGCAACAACAGCTCATCCAGATTTTCACGGGTAAAGTGAAGAACTGGCGTGAAGTCGGTGGACGGGACTTACCAATCACACTGATCAACCGCGCACAGGGCTCTGGAACACGTAAAACCTTTGAGCGGTATGCCTTAAAGGGTCATGAAAGTATTGAATCTCAGGAACAGGATTCTTCCGGATTGGCACGCTCAATCGTTGCCAGTACGCCGGGTGCCATCAGCTACGTGGCATTTTCATATTTAGACAAATCTGTTCAGACCGTCAAAGTTGACGGTGTTCGACCAACAGAGCAAAATGTGCGGAATAATCGCTGGTACATTTGGTCGTATGAACACTTATATACTGGGAAAAATCCCAACCAATTAACTAAAAAATTTATTGATTACATTTTATCAACCGCTGTTCAACAAAAGTTAGTCAAGCAGTTAGGTTATATTTCGGTCCATGACATGCAAGTTCAGCGGAATGCGGCCGGTAAAGTTTCAGTTGTGAAATGAGGGAGAGCGCATGGATAAAATTAGAGAGAGTTTATTGAAAAAATCAGTTGCTAGCAAGATCGAACGACGTGGTAAAGCCATTAGTTTGCTCTGCCTAGCTTTAATTGTCGGCGTCGTTTTTTTGATTTTTTACTTTGTGGCGTCACGGGGACTCGCAACGTTCTTCGAAAATCACATTAATATTTGGCAATTCTTGAGCGGCACACAATGGAATCCTGGCACGATTGGCAGTAATGGTCAACCGGCCGTGGGCGCCTTACCAATGATTGTCGGGTCGTTCTTGATTACGATTCTTTCCGCATTGGTTGCAACGCCCTTTGCCATCGGAACTGCCGTCTTTATGACTGAAATCTCACCTCGTCGCGGGGCACAAATCTTGCGGCCAGTTACTGAGTTATTGGTTGGTATTCCATCAGTTGTTTATGGGTTTATCGGTTTACAAGTTGTTGTACCATTCGTTCGCAATACGTTTGGCGGTAGTGGTTATGGGATCTTATCAGGGACGTTCGTGCTGTTTGTCATGATTTTACCGACTGTGACGTCCATGACGGCCGATGCGTTGAATGCGGTCCCTCGTTATTACCGAGAGGCGTCCTTAGCTTTGGGTGCCACTCGTTGGCAAACAATTTATAAAGTCGTGTTACGCGCGGCGATTCCTGGTATGCTGACGGCGGTCGTCTTCGGGATGGCCCGGGCGTTCGGGGAAGCCCTCGCGGTACAGATGGTCATCGGGAATGCGACGCTGTTACCACACAACTTAGTCTCACCAGCAGCAACCTTGACGAGTATCTTGACGATGGGAATTGGAAACACGGTCATGGGGTCATTACAAAATAATGCACTCTGGTCATTAGCAATGATCTTGTTACTGATGTCCTTAGTCTTCAACCTAGTTATCCGCTACATTGGGCGAAAGGGGAAATTAAACCATGAACGCTAAACGAACTGATAAAATGGCGACCGGGATTCTCTACGGCGTCGCGGCCTTCGTGGTCATTATTCTAGTCGCCCTGTTAGGGTACATTTTGATTCAAGGGGTGCCCAAGATTTCTTGGCACTTCTTAACATCACCAGCGTTAGCCTTTGAAGCTGGTGGGGGGATTGGGATTCAATTGTTCAACTCCTTCTACCTGTTATTTTTAGCCTTACTGATTTCGCTTCCAATCTCGCTGGGTGCCGGAATTTATTTAAATGAATACGCGCCACAAAATACGGTCACTGGTTTGATTCGGACGACCATCGAAATTTTGAGTTCTTTACCTTCCGTGGTCGTGGGGTTGTTCGGTTATTTATTCTTCGTGGTTCAGTTCAAGTTAGGCTTTTCGATTCTGTCTGGGGCGTTTGCACTGACTGTTTTCAACTTACCGATTTTGACGCGGAGTATTGAAGAAGCCTTAGCCAATATTTCAGATAATCAGCGAGAGGCGGGTTACGCCCTTGGATTATCACGCTGGGAGACGGTGACCAAAATCGTCGTTCCCGCTGCGTTACCAAGTATCATTACGGGGGTCGTCCTCAGTGCCGGCCGAATCTTTGGGGAAGCCGCAGCCTTGATCTACACGGCGGGCCAAAGTGCACCAGCGTTGGACTTTACCAACTGGAATCCGTTTGACATTAGTAGTCCGTTGAGCCCCTTACGACCAGCCGAAACGTTGGCGGTCCACATTTGGAAGATCAACTCTGAAGGGATCATGCCGGATGCCAAAGCCGTTTCAGCCGGTGCTTCAGCCGTGCTGATTATTGCGGTCTTACTCTTCAACTTCCTGGCTCGTTGGCTTGGAAAACGCTTGTACAAACACTTAACCGCTGAATAAAGGAGGCCGTTTTGATGGCAGATAACACAATGATGACAACGCAACGAAATATTATGACGTTTGATCCTAAAGACCACGAAATCGCGCTCTCTACCGAAGACCTACACGTCTTTTACGGGAATTCGGAAGCCATTTCGGAAGGTGATTTGCAATTCGAACGGTATAGAATCAGTGCGTTGATTGGCCCTTCTGGTTCCGGGAAGTCGACTTATTTGCGGTCCTTAAACCGGATGAACGACCGGATTGCGACTGTAAAGGGCAAAATTATGTATCGCGGCTTGGATATTAATAGTAATGACATTGATGTCTATGAAATGCGTCGGCACATTGGGATGGTGTTCCAACGGCCGAACCCGTTTGCAAAGTCGATTTATGAGAACATTGCCTTTGCATTGCGGCAGCGTGGGTTGAACAATAAACAACAGTTGGATGAAATCGTTGAACGTTCACTCCGTCAAGCTGCGATGTGGGACCAAGTTAAGGACGATTTGAATAAGAGTGCGTTAGCGCTATCCGGTGGGCAACAGCAACGGCTCTGCATCGCGCGGGCAATTGCGGTCAAGCCTGATATCTTATTACTGGATGAACCGGCGAGTGCCCTCGATCCAGTCTCGACTAGTCAAATCGAAGATACCTTACTAGAATTAAAGCAAAACTACACGATTATTATCGTGACTCATAACATGCAACAAGCGTCACGGATTAGCGATTACACGGCGTTCTTTAACCTTGGAAAGGTCTTGGAATACTCAGAAACTGGTGAGATTTTTACGAATCCGCAAGTTGACCTGACAAACGACTACATTTCCGGGAACTTTGGATAGGAGGATCGTTCATGAGTACAATTTTAACGACTGAGAACTTATCATTATTTTATGGTAAAAAAGAAGCGCTGAAAGGTGTTAACCTTGACTTTGAGGACCGCGGGATCACCGCGTTGATTGGCCCTTCCGGTTGTGGGAAATCCACTTTTCTGCGCTGCCTGAACCGCATGAATGATCTGATTCCAAACGTCACGATTACTGGTGAAGTTAATTTTAACCAGCATAATATTTACGCTCCGACGATGGATACGGTACAATTACGGAAAGAAATTGGGATGGTGTTCCAACAACCCAATCCTTTTCCGTTCTCAATCTATGAGAACGTGGTCTATGGGCTACGCTTAGCTGGTGTCCATGATAAGGAACGTTTAGATGCGGCCGTTGAAAAGAGTTTGAAGCAAGCGGCAATTTGGGATGAAGTTAAGGACCGCTTGCACGCCAATGCGTTATCACTGTCTGGTGGGCAACAACAACGGGTCTGCATCGCACGGGTGCTTGCTGTGGAACCCGATATCATTCTCCTAGATGAAGCAACCAGTGCGCTGGATCCCATCTCTAGTCGAATGATTGAAGAGACCCTATTGAATTTACGTCAAGATTACTCTATCATAACTGTTACGCATAACATGCAGCAGGCTTCACGAATTTCTGACCGCACGGCGTTCTTCTTGAATGGTGAATTGATTGAAGTGAACGATACCAAGCAGATTTTCATGAATCCGGTTAGACAAGAAACCAATGACTATATTTCGGGACGATTTGGTTAGGAGGAAAAAACATGCGACGACTTTTTGATGATGAACTAAATGATATTGATGCAAACTTCACTGAGATGGGAATGATGGTCAGCGAAACGATCGAAAAGGCGGTTAAAGCCTTTATTGACCATGACCGCGATTTGGCCCAAGAGATCATTGATAATGATAAAAAAATCAATCAACGTGAAGTGGAACTAGAACAAAAATCGTTTGAAATGATTGCGTTATACCAGCCCGTGACTTCCGACTTACGGGAAATTGTCACCATCTTGAAAGCCGTTTCTGAATTGGAACGTATGGCTGACTACGCGCGTAACATTGCCCACGCCACGATTCGGGTCAAGGGTAACGTTCGTGTTCCTGAAATCGAAGCCGCGTTATCCGAAATGGGTAACCGGGTTCGGAAGATGGTAGAAGACATGTTAGCCGCCTACGTGAAGAGCGATGACCAAGAGGCGCGCCGCGTTGCCGCTAAGGATGCCAAAGTCGGTGAGATGTACGACAAGATCAACGCTAAGGGCATCTCTAAGATGGAACGGCACCCAGAGACGGTAATCGGGTCGACCGATTATTTAAATGTGGCGACTTACCTGATGCGGATTGGGGCCTTAGTAACGAATATCGGCGAATGGATCGTTTATTTGAACACGGGCGAAATCATCGAACTGAATCCAGAAAGCTCCAACTTAGTCTAGTTAATCATAAATAATTCTTTAAAGCCGGTCGTCTCGTTTGCAACCGGCTTTTATAATTAGTAAGATAAAGTTAGACCAGACTTATAAGGAGTGGCTAACGATGAAATCAAATACAAAACAAAAATTAACTAAATCCAATAATCGCGTTTTTGCCGGAGTCTTGGGCGGAATTGCTGAATATTTAAATTGGAATGCAAATGTATTACGAGTCTTATATGTTATTTTGACCTTAATTACCCATGGCTTTGGTCTTTTGGTATACTTATTACTAATGACAATTATCCCAAGTAAGCCAGAAAATACCGGCTTCTTCGAACAGATGCGGCAGAGTGCTGGCCAACCAGCACAACCAACCAAACATGGACGAAAAGAAATTCATAATGTTCATGAGGAGGATGAGCCGCGTCACCAAGATTAATGGAGTGATAAAAAAGTGGGTTTTGTGAAACGAATTTTAATCAATACGATCCTATTTATTGCGATTGCGGGCTTCTTTCAGAGTAGCTTTCACGTTGCCAATGTGTGGATGGCATTATTAGCAAGCTTAGTGTTGGCGTTCCTGAACGCTGCCATTAAGCCGGTATTGATCATCCTTTCATTGCCAATTACGTTAATCACGTTAGGGCTGTTTAGTATTGTCATCAACGGGTTTATGCTCCAAATGACCTCGTTTGTCGTTGGCAAGAATAACTTTGGCTTTTCGAGTTTTGGCATGGCGATTCTTGTCTCCGTCCTGATGTCGATTGCCAATGTGATCGTATCCAATTTTTTCGCAAAAGACAGCATTGATGGTGAATAAAGCGCTTTAAAGTGCTAAAATTAGCAGATAGGGATAATCCGTTTTCAGTCATAAAAGTGTGGCCGCTTGAAAAGGTAGCGTAATAGCGCGACTGGACAACGCCGGTCACACTTTTTTATTAACGGAACGATTTGGAGGGATTCATTTGGCAGAGAGTGTAACCGTTGCCGATTTGGTTAAAAATACGCGTCTGGACGTTTACCATGGCGCTGATTTATTAGATAAAAAAGACATTACGACTAGTGATATTTCACGCCCGGGACTCGCGTTGACCGGTTACTTCAACTACTATCCACGTGAACGGGTTCAATTATTAGGCAAAACTGAAACCGCTTATTCAAAGAACATGAGTCATGATGAACGCTTGATGATTTTTCGTAAAATGTGTCAATTAACGACGCCAGCGTTTGTGATTTCAACTGGTTTACCAGTGCCAGAAGAACTGGTTCAAGCTGGTGAAGAGAATGGGGTGCCGATTCTGGGCACTAAGATGACGTCGTCACGGATCTTGAGTAATATGACCAATTACTTGGAAGGCAAGCTCGCTGAACGGCAGTCCGTTCATGGGGTCTTGGTCGATATTTATGGTCTCGGTGTCTTGATCACTGGTGACTCCGGTGTTGGGAAGAGTGAAACCGCGTTGGAATTAGTCAAACGGGGCCATCGTTTGATTGCCGATGACCGGGTCGATGTTTATCAACAAGATGAACAAACACTGGTTGGTGAAGCGCCTGCAATTTTGAACCACCTATTGGAGATTCGCGGTATCGGAATCATTGATGTCATGAACCTCTTCGGGGCTGGTGCGGTCCGTCAAGATACTGACATTGACCTCATCGTCCACTTAGAGAATTGGACGCCTGATAAGCAATTTGATAGACTAGGGAATGGAGAACAGAATCGGAAATTCTTTGATGTTGAAGTTCCAGAAATCTCAATTCCAGTCAAGACTGGGCGTAACCTTGCCATTATTATTGAGGCGGCGGCCATGAACTTCCGTGCCGAGAGTATGGGATATGACGCAACCAAGGTATTTGATGATAACTTGAACAAGCTGATCAAAACGAATTCCGTCCACGATTCTCACAAGGCATAAGGAGATGGCAGTAGCGTGAATACCGTTTTAGGGGCACTTAACCCGATTGCACTACGGTTGGGACCAATTCAGGTCCATTGGTACGGCGTCATTATTGCGAGCGCCGTCGTGATTGCGGTGGCACTCGCGGTACGTGAAGGTCAGAAGCGGGGCATTCGTCCCGATGATATTTACGACATGATTTTATGGGCACTCCCATTTACGTTGATTGCGGCGCGGACGTATTACGTCATCTTTCAGTGGTCGTATTATAGTCAACACCCGAGCGAGATTATTCGTATCTGGGATGGTGGGATTGCCATATACGGTGGCTTGATTGGTGCTGGAATTGTGGTCGTCCTATTCTGTCGGTCGCGGTTCATTCCCACCTGGTTAATGTTGGACGTTGCGGCGCCCACGGTGATTATGGGCCAAGGAATTGGTCGCTGGGGTAATTTTATGAACCAGGAAGCCTTTGGACGCGTCACGAGTCTGAGCTTCTTGCAAGGGCTTCATTTGCCCGAATGGCTCATTAATCAGATGTATATCCAAGGCGCGTATCGCCAACCGACTTTTTTGTATGAATCAGTCTGGGATTTATTGGGGTTTGTGATGTTGATGGTGACCCGCCATCGAACGAATTGGTACAAGCAAGGTGAGGTCTTCTTGACGTACGTTGCTTGGTACGCCTTTGGTCGCTTCTTTACGGAAGGGATGCGTACTGATTCGTTAATGTTATTTAACGTCATTCGAGTCTCACAAGCATTATCAGTCGTGCTCTTCTTCGGGAGTATCGGCCTGATGATCTGGCGGCGGCGACGTCATCCAGAGAATCGCTGGTATTTAGCTGGTTCAGGGCAAAAGATTGCCACGGAAAACAAGTAGAGTAGAGGTTATTTACATGTCAAAACAAATTGCCGTCTTAGGTGCTGGCTCATGGGGCAGCATCTTGGCAAATTTATTAGATGAAAATGGTCATTCCGTTCGTTTATGGTCGTACGCACCTGCACAGGTCGCTGAACTCAACGAACACCACACGAATCAGCGCTATGTGCCTGATTTTCACTATTCAGAAACATTGACGGCTTATTCAGATTTAGCAACCGCAATCGACGGTGCCGACGTGATTTTATTCGTCGTTCCAACCAAGGCAATTCGAAGCGTCGCACACCAAGTTGCCGACGTGTTAGCGAAAACGAATGCCCACCCAATCATTGTTCACGCAAGTAAAGGGTTGGAACAAGAGACCCATAAACGGTTGTCGCAAGTCTTGGCTGAAGAAATTCCAGTCGCGCAACGTGAAGCAATCGTCGTATTATCAGGGCCAAGTCACGCTGAAGAAGTTGCACGGAAAGATATTACGCTGATTACTGCGGCGAGTGATAATGAGGCGGCGGCCGAAACGGTACAACAACTCTTCATGAACGATTACTTCCGAATTTATACGAATACGGACGTGGTCGGTGTTGAGCTGGGCGCTGCGCTTAAAAACATTATCGCGTTGGGTGCTGGTGCGTTACATGGCTTAGGCTATGGTGACGATGCCAAAGCAGCCTTGATGACGCGGGGACTAGCTGAAATCAGTCGGTTAGGTGTTGCGCTAGGGGCGAACCCGCTAACGTTTATCGGCCTTTCTGGTGTCGGCGATTTAATCGTTACTGCGACGAGTGTGCATTCACGTAACTGGCGTGCTGGTAACGAGCTCGGCTCCGGTCAAGATTTGAAGACGGTCATCGATACGATGGGTATGGTTATTGAAGGTATTCCGTCAACTAAAGCGGCTTATGAATTAGCTCAGCAACAAAATATCGAAATGCCCATCACGGAAGCGATTTATGATGTATTATATAAGAGTGCTGATATTAAGGAAGTCATTCCACAATTAATGCGGCGCGAGGGGAAACCTGAGATTCAGTAGGAGTTTCCAAACTAATTTCACTATTTTTAGGAGGATTATCACATGTCAAAAGTTAGAAAAGCCGTTATCCCAGCGGCCGGTTTAGGGACCCGGTTCTTACCTGCTACTAAAGCGATGCCTAAGGAAATGTTACCAATCGTTGATAAGCCAACGATTCAGTTCATTGTTGATGAAGCACGCAAATCTGGTATCGAAGATATTGTTATCGTTACTGGTAAGAGTAAGCGGAGTATTGAAGATTACTACGATTCTAATCCAGAACTTGAAGATAATTTACGGGCCAAGCACAAGGAAGAAATGCTGAAGCTGGTTCAAGAAACGACCGATATTAACTTATACTTCATTCGTCAATCACACCCACGTGGCTTAGGGGATGCGGTCTTAACGGCCAAAGCGTTCGTTGGTGACGAACCATTCGTTGTCATGCTTGGTGATGATTTGATGGAAGATAAAGTGCCATTAACGAAGCAATTGATGAATAGTTACGATAAGACACATGCTTCAACCTTGGCCGTTATGAAGGTTCCTCACGAGGAAGTTTCGAAGTATGGGGTCATCAATCCTGAAAGTGAAAAGGAACCTGGCTTGTACAACGTTAACAACTTTGTTGAAAAGCCATCACCTGAAGATGCACCTAGTGATTTAGCCATCATTGGTCGTTACTTACTAACACCAGAAATTTTTGATGTTCTAGAACATCAAAAACCTGGTAAGGGTGACGAAATTCAATTGACCGATGCTATTGATACGTTGAACAAGACGCAACGCGTTTTCGCCCACGAATTCAAAGGCACGCGGCATGATGTTGGTTACAAGTTCGGTTACTTGAAGACGACCATCGAATACGGGTTGACCCATCCAGATGTTAAGGACGACTTACGGACTTACATCAAGGACTTAGGTGCCCAATTAACCAAAGAAGATAGCACAACGGCACCAAAGACCACTAAAAAAACAACCAAATAAGCGCCATTGATTAAGTTGAGCATCGTCTTAACTTGATTGACGAGCGAGAATCGGCAGCCATTCCAATCTGGAGTGACTGCCGATTTTTTTGCGGTGGTCAAATGAGGTGAAGAGTCGTATGGCTGACCAATGTCAGAAACGCTGAACAATGAAATGACTGGCTTACGGTATGCTGCATAAAAAAGCCATGAAATCTGGGTAAGATTTCATGGCTGTGATCCAGGACAATCGCACGTCGTTATCAGTGTGAGGCCCAATTAATGATGAATAATAGCTAATGGTCGGCCTTTAATTTGAATAAATGTGGTTTGCCGTAATAGTAACCTTGGCGTAATGCGATATTTAAGTCGTCCGCCATCTGGTCTTCAACGTCATTTTCGACGCCTTCTAGAATCAGGCGAATATCATGCTTTAAAGCGATGTCGCGCCAAAATTTCAGTTGAATTGGAATCTCGTTTTCGCGATCTTCCGCGCGAAAGTTTTGCATCGCAAACTTGATTTCTTCAGCTGATTCTAACAATGGTTTGATGTGATCATACACGTTGATGCCAGTCCCAACATCATCAAGACTGAATTGTAAACCGCTGGCCTTGTACTTGGCAATTTGTTGTTGCATGGCCGCCAACGTATAGGTGTCTTCACCTGGTTCTTCGGTGACTTCAACGATGACGTGAACCGGGAATAATTTCTTCTGCGCGTCAATGACGGCGTTGGCGATGTCATCGTTCAGAAATTGTTTGCGGTTGAAATTAATCGACACCGAGCCAATTTTAAGTGCTAGTTCACTGGCCGTAGCCTTTAGTAAGCTGACTTGTACATCGATTGGAATATTATCGAAGCTCTCCGGTAATGTCCAGCGGTCCTGATCAGTTTCACGATAGCGAATCAGCATTTCGTAACCAATCAGTGAATTATTAAATTTATTTAACTGAGGCTGAATAAAGTAACGGTACATGAGCTGGCTCCTTTGATTGGATTAAAACGTTGAACCTTTCACTAATACATACTATACCAAATAACGACTTAGGGAAACTGTTTGTCACTGACTTTTTTGCATTGTATTGAATGTCAATTGGGATAATGATAATTGTGCTCAATCAACTAGTTGGCCAGTTAAGTGCTCACAGTCAGTTGATAAGCGCAGAAATTAAACGCGTTCAGATCCCGCATCGCAGTCTGTCATTCGGAGGTTTGATGGTTACGGATGGGCGATATGTCTCGTGCAGCGTCAGCATACTTTGTGGTGGTCTTAATTCGCGACGAGATGAGTATGAGATTGCACGACCGAGTCAGTTGAATACTTGCTGTTTTTAGGGCGACTAAGCTGTTCAAGAAGACTGGTTTCAATTCGGCCGTAACAACCGTCAGCCAACCCTGACCATAACGACGGTTATCAGGTTATCAATAACTGTGTCAATTGTTGATTAAGTAATGTAAATTTAGAGAGAAGCAGTTATAATTGATTATGTTTAAATAAATCAAATTAATAATGGGAGTAAATGAAATGAAAATCGTAATTGTTGGGTGTACCCATGCTGGGACTGCCGCTGCAGCCCAAATTTTGAAAAGTCATCCTGAAGCCACAGTTCGAATCTATGAGCGTGATGATAATATCTCCTTTCTATCCTGTGGGATTTACTTGTACTTGGGGGGCAAAGTCAATCACCTAGAGGACATGTTTTATTCTTCACCAGAGGCCTTAGCCAAGCTGGGAGCGTGTGTTAAAACACAGCATAACGTGCTCAAAATTGACGCGCAGGCTAAAACGTTGCAAGTCGTCGATATGCAGACGGGGAAAGTCTTCGATGATACCTACGATAAGCTGATTATGACGACGGGGTCAAACGTGGCCGTGCCACCGATTTTTGGGATTGATGAATCCAAAGTGTTGCTCTGCAAGACTTATCAGCAAGCCCAAGAAATTTACGAGACTGCCAAGGACAATCAGCGCATTGCCATCATTGGGGCGGGCTACATTGGTACGGAACTATCCGAAAGCTATGCTAATACGAATCATGACGTCACCTTGTTCCAATCACATGACCAGATTTTGAATAACTACATTAGTCCGGATATGTCCGACCAGGCGGTGCAATTGTTGAAAGCGCACGGCGTCAACGTGTTGCTGAACCATCAAGTGACGGCCTTTACTGGTGGGGATGATGGCGAACTCGTTATCGAAACCAATCAGGGCGATTTTACGGCTGATTTGGCAATCGTCGGGACCGGGTTTGTGCCGAATACGGAATTGTTGCGGGGACAGGTCGAGATGGATAAGCACGGTGCCATCATTATCAATGACTATGTTCAGACCTCGAATCCTGATATTTACGCTGCCGGGGACTCGTGCGTCGTCAACTTTAATCCGACGGGGGCGTCAGCCTATACGCCACTAGCGACTAATGCCGTTCGTCAAGGTGCCTTGGCGGGGTTAAACGTCTTTGGCAATCAGCAACGTTACATGGGGACGCAAGCGACGTCCGCGATGCAACTCTTTAACCACACACTGGCAACGACCGGGTTAACACTGAAAATGGCCCAGCAAAGTCATATTCCAGCCGAACGGGTCACGTTTGACGGCACGTGGCGGCCTAGCTATATGCCAAGCACCGATAAGCTCACGATCGAACTCATCTATAATCCGGAGAATCGTAAAATTTTGGGTGCCCAATTCTTGAGTGCCCATGAGGTCGCCCAGTCCGCGAACGCAATCTCGATTGCGATTCAAAATGGGAATACGATTGACGACCTATCCTTTGTCGACATGTTATTCTCGCCTAATTTTGATGACCCGTTTAACTACCTGAACTTGGTCGCACAACAAGCCGTTGAACAGGAACGTCAGGCCGGACGCGATAACCCCCGTATCACGGCCTATGGCGATTGGGCAAAACAAAATGACCGTGACTTACAGTAAGCCGTTACGTCGATATTGGTGGTTAATCGGCTTGCTGATAGCGTTGATGGGACTGAGTGGGTGTCGACAGCAGACGACCGTGAAACCGCCCAAACAAGCGCCCAGTGGCTTTGTCGTGACTACAAATTATGCGGCTGATTCTAAGCAGCAACGCCAACGCTTGGCGAACTTTATTAAGCGCGGCTTGTTGACCAAGCAGGGCCTATACACGAATTATTTGGATACGGCCAAACGGACCACGGCGACTGCAAGCGGCCACGAGATGCTGAGCGAATCTTCCGGGATGTGGCTACAGTATCTGGCTACCACGCATCAGTGGGCGCAGTTTCGGCAATTTTACCGGCAGACTAAGACGACATTTGATGAAAAGGGGTTGTTCAGCTATCGCTATGATCCGCGGACGAAGAAACGCTACAGTGTCAATGCGACGCTGGATGATTTACGGGTCATCCGAGCATTATTAACTTACGATGAAGCCCGCCAGACGACGCATTATCGGCAAGAAGCGGCCCAACGCTACCAGACCTTAGCCCAGACGACGATCAAGAATGGACACTTAGTCGATTATTATGATGTTCATTCGCATAAAGCGGCGACGACCGCCAGCTTAGCCTATTTTGATATGCAGACACTCAAGTATTTTGAGCAGGAGACCAAAAGTGGCCGGCAAGCTTATCATAAACAACTGATCGTGCTCAAAGGCGGCTACTTAGGCGACGTCTTTCCATTGTATGCCAAAAGCTATCAATGGACGACGGCGACTTATAGTTCGGGCAACTTGAATACCTCTGAAGCGCTGGAGACACTGTTGCATTTAGCCGAAATTAAGCAACTCAAAGCGACCAGTCGACGATGGCTGATTCAACGGGTCACTAAGCGCGACTTGGCAAATGGCTATACGATGTCCGGGACCGTCAGTGTTGGTGGTGAATCGGCCGCCAACTATGCCTTAGCCGCGGCGATTTTTGCTCAGCTACATGACCGTAAACACTATCAGCTCGCGATGAAGAACGTGTGGCGTCTGCAAGTTGATCAAGCTGATTCGGCCATTGACGGGGGTATTGGTGATGTCAAGACCAAGCAAGTCTATTCGTATAGCAATCTGACGGCGCTTAACGCAGCGTTTTATTAAAGGGGGGCTCAGCACGGTGACGATAGTTAAACAACGACTGCAAAGCGGATTGCGCTGGTTGCAACGCTTACTGCCGCCCCCGCTGTTAGCGACCCTGATTTGTGCCGGGCTAGCGGCTTACGTTGCCTTGGTGCCACCGATTAACGGGTTGGCCGACAATGGTGATTTTTATCGCGCAATGTATTCGAATGGCATCTATAAGTTATTAGGAAGCCACTACAATTATTTTGATTTTGTGACGCAAAAATTTGGCTTGATGAAATATTACAACGATTATCAGTCCGTTAATTTTTCATCACAACCTTTGTTTGTCAAACTCGCAATTGGTTTAAACAAGCTATTTTATAGTCGCACCGTCTTTGATATCCGGTTTATGGCGCTCGTCAACATCGGCTTGTACCTAGTCGGGATTTATCTGTTGACGGATGCCCTGACGTTTCCGTCTAAACGCTGGCGTAATTATGTGATTGCTGGATTGGTCGTCTTCGTGTTTGGCGACTCGTCATTTACCTTGTACTTCAATTCGTTTTTTGCTGAACCGCAGATGCTTGGGTTAACGCTAATTGCATTCGGCTCGTTCTTATTACTTGCTCGTCAACGCTACCGACGACGGTGGCCGTTAATTCTGCTGTACTTTCTCAGCAGTGGCCTCCTGATTACCAACAAGTCGCAAAACGCCCCGTTGGCCTTGAGTTTTGTGGTCATTACGATTGGCCTGCTGTTCTTGCCTCGCGCACGTGCCATGCGTGTCTATCTATTGCTGGGCATGGGCGCGTTACTGATAACGGGTGGGCTGACCTACAAATTAATCGGGCAGGACTTCGTCGATATCAATACCTATCAAACGTTTTCACATGGTGTGTTGACGCAGACGACTGACCCGAGTAAGGACTTAGCCAAAAGTGGCATCGATGAGCAGTACGCCTTGATGCAGTCGCAGGATTACTATGCGAAGCAATTCGCGACGATTCAGGCTTCGGGACCGTACGTCAAAAAGAACCTGATTGCTAAGCTAGGTGTCGGTTGGGTCGTGAAATATTATGCGACTCACCTTAAACAGTTCGGTAAACTGATGGATCTGGCTGCGGCGGATGTCATGATTACGCAGGTCAAGGCGGTTGGTGATTACACGAAGGCTTCCGGCGCACCTGCCGGTAAACAGCTGACTTTTTTTACGACCTATAGTCAGCTAGCAGGGGCCTTCTTCCCGCAAAAATTTGCTTTCAACTGCTTATTAGCCGTCGCGTTGGCAATCGTCTACTTAGTCGGCTTTTATAATGACTTACGGCAACAGCGCATTGAGGGTGTTTTACGGTTCTTTCTAGTTCTTGGTTTACTGACGATATTTATTTTTGTGCCAGTTATTTCGCTGATTGGTGACGGCGATGCTGACCTTGCCAAACACTTATTCATGGTGCCAGTCAGTATTGATTTGATTTTCTTATTATTTATCTCAGATATTTTGAATCATCGTCTGTGGCATGCTTATCGAGAGGAGGCGTCGGATGCGTAAAGCAAGTTGGTGGCTGGTACTCGCCAGTTTGGTTATGACGATGATGGTTGTGACCACCCCCAAAACCGTGCAGGCGGCCGAAAATTCCAAACGAGTCTTGCTCGTATACGACTCTCAGAATGTGGCTGATCATGGGCAGGCAAAGATTGCGGCGGTCCAGCGGATTTTGACCGGACTGCATGTGCGGGGGACGACGATGGCGGCTGAGGACTACCGTGCTGGTGAATTAGCCGATTATTCAGGTGTGGTGACGCTAATCAATTGGCCTCAGACGAAGCTCGATAACGCAGCGTTTGTGCGTGACCGCAATCGATTTAACGGTCCGCAGCTACACATTGGGATGAATCTGACGTCCACGGAGGCACAACGACTTCACGCGCACCGAACGAATCTTTATCAACAGCAGTTTAGTTTACAGGCCGCGCACCAAGGCGTGCAGCAATTATTGCCGTTCAAAACGTCGCTGACAACGCTGACGGATTTGCCAACGGATGCCCGAACAATTGGTTGGTTGACGCCGCAATCGTTGAATGACCGACGTTACCCCTATGGAACGATCGTTGACCGCAACGGGTATTTGCCGTTTCTGTCGACGGGCGGCTACGCATTCATGTTGGCAACGCAAACCATCGCGACCCTATTCGGTACTAGTGGTCACTATCAACCACTGTTGACGATTGCCAAGGTGACGCCGTATTCCAATCTCGAATTGCTCGACCAACTCAGCGCCTGGTTATATGCACAAGGTATTCCATTTGCCGTAAGTACGACGACGGTTGGTGACAATGGCAGTTTTAAAGCCTATCAACGTTTTGCGAAAGTGTTACGGCGCGTGGAAAACCGGGGCGGCGTTATTTTCCTGAAAACGCCGGTTGTTGGTGGCGTCACGGCTAGTAGTGGTCCGGGACTCAATAAGTTGATGAATAGCTATTTGATTCAGTTTGCGCAAAACCAAGTCTACCCAGTGGGCATTAGTAGTTCAGCTTACTGGAATCAAGATCGCGTTTATCGGACGAATTCCTTGGCGAAAGCGAACCAAGTCCTCTTGCTTCCTAATCCGGCAACGACGACTTATGCCCATCAGGACAATCAGGCAACCATTTTTAAGCAGGCGTTTTATGGCATCAGTGCGACATCGTTTGAATCAGTCAAACAAGGCGCGAGTTTGAGCCGCTCGGGATTGGATTTTGCGATTCCAACGGCCCTAACGATGACGATGCCGAATCGTCAGGCGAGTTTGGAAGACGTTACTCGTCGTATCCACCGCATGAATTATCAATGGTATGACCCAACCCAGCAGATGCCGCAAACGCTCATCAAGGCAGGCACTGCGACGATTGGTTATCACCAGGGGACTTATTTCTTAAATGGTGCAGCGACGCAAGTGACCAATGAAGCGCCGAAGACCCAGACCCTGGCACCCGTTAAACCAGCGCAAAGTTGGATGAACCGCTTCTTCAAAACGCAAGGGGTCGTGTTGCTAGTCTTCTTTTCACTGACTTTAGGCATCTTTGGGTTGTTCATCCTCATCGGCCGTCGCGTTTATCTCAACATGTTTAAACCAAAGTAGGGTTGCATCCAGTCGCTGAAGGGCAGCAAGTCAGCTCATACAACTAGTACGCGTTGTGCTGGTTATGATTTAGCATCAAAGATGATTGAATCATGCTAATTATTTGGATTGTTGTTCGTCAGCCGATGCGCGCCTTAGTCCGACTTCCGGGGCCGGCTGACAACGCTGGAACAGGGCGGACATCGATTTGAACTCACGCAGCAACCCACTGCGCAATTTCAAATACGAGTCTTCTTCTAGCCCGGGAACCCCACCCGGACAAGAAGAATTTCGCCCTTGAGCATTGTCAGCCGACCCCTCCAGTCGGGAACCCGCTCGAATGGCAGATGAACGGCCACCTATCTTGGTACAATTGACCTCTGAATATTAAGTGACTAGTCCTTCAGGCAAACTTTTAATTGGCCTCAATAATGCTTTATCACGCTTAATCATTGAAAAAATCAGTTGAATTTTATTCGCAAGATTCAACGGACATTAGTCTTGAATTTAGTCGATAAGATTACCTTCGTTTATAATTTGAGACTTTGCTATCTCAAACGACTAGGGAAAGTTTTGACAAATTCAGTGAAACTGCTGATTCGAAAAGTTAAAACATGGGTTAGGAAGCATAGCTATCATTAGAAACTAGTCTGACAGTTGAATATCAAAATGACCATGGACTATGAATCAACGACTAATCTAAGAAAAAGTTGAGTTCGCACACGTCTGCCTTTCGAATACCATCCAGGCTGGAAGGTGTTTCTGACAATGCTCAGCGATGAAATTTCACTTAACAAGCGTCTTTTGCTTGGTTAGTGAAAGACCAGTATTTAAGACGTGGGTTGTCGGCTTAAATCTGTGTCCATCGCGTTCCAGCGTTGTCAGAAATGCCTGGAAGCCGGCCTAGGACGTCGTCACAACAGCAAGTTTACGGTAACTCGCACTGTTTCCAGCGGGTCTCAGCTGGCAGCCCTTGAACTTAGAAAATAGCATGCTTTAATCATTATCCATGACAATTAACGAGTTGGTACAGATAACCATGATGGATGAGGGGGAACGCATCATTAGTGTTTTAGATTATTTTTTGTTTTTAGCAGTGTTGTCGATTTGGGGCATCCTCGTCGTGAACGTGATTTTGACGATTGCGGGTTATGTTAATTATTTACAAAAGGTGCGGCAGCCTAAGCCGCAATTGCCAGCGCAGGTCCCGTTCGTTTCAATCATGGTGCCGGCCCATAATGAGGGCATCGTCATTGTTAAAACGTTACAAGCCTTACTGAACTTCGACTATCCCAAAGACCGCTATGAAATTATTATTATCAACGATAATTCGGATGATAACTCAGCTGAATTATTAGCTGAGGTGCAGTCGCTCTATCCGCATCGTAATCTCAAGGTCATCAACACCGATAAGACTAACGGCGGTAAGGGTAAGTCCAACGCACTGAACATAGGGCTCAAGCAGGCGCGGGGCACGTTGATTTCAATCTATGATGCCGACAATACGCCTCAGCGCAGTGCGTTGCGGTACTTGGTGGCTGAGTTAATGCAGGATTCCCAGTTGGCCGCGGTCATTGGTAAATTTCGGACTCGGAATAAGAACGCGTCACTGCTGACAAGGTTTATTAATATCGAGACATTATCTTTTCAATGGATGGCGCAAGCGGGGCGCGAGAAGTTGTTCAAACTCTGTACGATTCCCGGTACGAATTATGTGATTCGACGCGATATTTTGGAAGAAATTGGCGGCTGGGACGTTAAGGCCTTGGCGGAGGATACCGAAATCAGTTTTCGCGTTTACCGAATGGGGTATCGGATCCGATTTCAACCGCTCGCCGTCACGTGGGAACAGGAACCACAGACGCTGGATGTCTGGTTTCACCAACGGACGCGCTGGGTCAAAGGCAACATTTACGTGATTTTAAAAAATGCGCGACTGTTGTTTACCAAATCGGGGCGACCGATTCGATTTGATTTGCTGTATTTTTTGGCCATCTATTTCTTACTGATGACATCACTAATTTTGTCCGATAGCATGTTTGTGCTTTCGGTTGCTGGCATCGCACACTCGAACTTAGTTGGGTTCAGTAATGCACTGTGGGTAATGGCCGTTATCACGTTTGTCATTAGCACCTTTGTCACGATTACGACGGAAAAGGGTGAAATGACGCTGGCCAATTTACTCATTATTATTTTTATGTACGTTGTTTATAGTCAAATGTGGCTCGCGGTAGCCGCACATGGAATGGTGGGGTATGTTCGTGAACAAGTTTTTCATCAACAAGCAAAATGGTATAAGACCAAACGCTATCAATAGCTGGCTGCTGTGGGGAATAGTCGTATTGGCGTTACTGGGCGGCAGTGGTTGGACACTTGCCCATCCGTTGATTGGTCAAGCGGCTGATAAGACTCAGACCTACACGCAATCGTTTCAAAACACAACGACGACGCTATCTGGTGACGCGGTCGAAGCTAATATGTACTTCATTAAGATGGACTACTGGCAAGTCAAAAAAGTGACCATCAACCTGAATTTCCAAGTCTCTCAATTAACGAATCGAGAAACTTCAGATATCACGTTGTCGCTCAATGGCACCAAGTTTGAGTCTTTTCGACCGCGCAACCAGACTGGCTTGCAGACGAAAACAGTGAACGTGCCATTGCGCTTGTTACAAGGTGAGAACCAACTTAAAATTAGTGGTCAAATCGTCACTAAAGCCGGTGACAAGGGCAGCCAACGCATTCAGACACCAGCAAATTGGTTGACGATTTATTCTGGCGCCAACGCGAATTTTACTTATCAATTAAAAGCGCCGACGACTGCTATCAAGTCGTTTTACGCCCATTTTTCGGGGACGGATACGATTGCTAACGCTAACTCGGTGATCATTTTGCCAGCACAAGCGACGAATGGTGAGTTGACGGCTGGCATGTACGCCTTGACGGGTGAAGCACGGACGATTACGACCGAAAATAACCAAATTCCAGTCACGACTGCCGATACGACGGCAGCAAAAAATGCGGATTATCGGCTGGTCATCGCCACTTATGCGCACTTGCCTAAGTCGTTGCAACGCCAGATTAAGCCCTCAGAACTAGCGCAACGGGCAGTCATTAAGACGGTTTATCATGATGGCCACCACGCCTTAATTGTTACTGCGCGCACCGCCCAACTGTTACAAAAAGCGAGTCGCTTCATTGCCAATCAGGAGTTGATGCAGGAAACGACTGCCAGCACGAAAACGATTAGTGCTCAGACGGCCACGTACACTTCGGAGGTTCGAAATGGCGGCAAAACACAACTGACGACGAGTGACGATTATTTGACGGGTGCTAACCACCAATCGAGTACCTACTTTGTCAGTTTGCCAGTCGATCGGACCAACGCCAATGGCTCTAAAATTAGGATCCATTTCAGATATGCCAAGAACTTGGACTTTAAACGGTCATTAGTGACCGTTTACGTCAATGATAAGGCCCTGGGAAGTAAACGGTTGACTGCAGCCAACGCGGACGACGACGAACTGACCGTTAGTTTGCCTAAGGGTCAGGCGTTGGGGCATGATTTTACGATTCGAGTGGCCTTCGACTTGGAACTCCCTGGAAAAACTGCGACCAACAATGCACAGACACCTTGGGCCCTGATTCGCTCGAATTCTGAGGCGACCATCAAATCGCAACCGGTCGCTGACTTATTGTTGACGAATTATCCGTATTTGTTTCTGAAAAATGACACCTTCAATCAGTTGGCCGTCGTTCGGCCGAGTCGGTTGAACGCGGATGATTATCAGACGCTGACCAACATCTTCAATCTGATTGGGACCTATGCCAAAAGCAATACCGGACAGATCAAATTTTATACGCATCGGCCAAGTTCAACGGTGTTGAAAAATAGTAACGTCATCGCGTTTGGAACGCCCCAGCAGAATGCGTTCATCCGCGCGCTCAATTCCAAGCTGTATTTTAAATACAATCGCCATTTTACGGGCTTCGTGTCGAATGAAAAATTGAGTATCGAAAAGACGTATGGCCAAAATATCGGCACGGTCCAGCTACTACGCTCGCCGTACAATTCGCATTCTGGCCTGTTGGTGGTGACCGCTGCCAAATCCAGTGACGTCTATCGTGCGTCGACACAAATCAACTTTCAACGCAATATTGCGCAATACCAGGGCGATGCAATTGTGGTCGACCATGATAATAACCACAACGATTATCGCTTTAAGAAGCACGCGACGGTTAAAAATCAGACAACGGTCAAAACGGTGGTGCAGAAAAATTCGAAGCTGGTGCTTTATCTGGGCATCGCCGTGCTGATCATGGTGCTGATTTTGATTGCCGGTTTTCTGATTATTCGTAAGAATGGGTTGCTAGATCGGAGGGATGACCATCATGAATGATGACCAACGCGCGTCACTGCTCGCTGACATCTATTTGCTGCTGTTTTTAGCGTTGATTTGTACGATGGCGGTACTCATGGCCCTGACGCCCAATTTGACGTTAAACACGCTTTATTTGGGCGTGACGGTCGTCATGATCTTGATGACCTACTTCTTTGGCGTCATCGTGGGCTTGATGGCGAACCTCGCCTTTATCTTCGTGCAGGCGGTCGTCATGATCTATCTCAACACGACTCAGCACGCGATGTTTTCACTGATGATGATTTTTTGGTTGATCATGCCCTTGTTGTTGTCAGTGACGTTCTATGGGATGACGCGGCGTCTGACCCAGCTACAGGCTGCTAACGCCAAACTACGCGCAGATATGATGAAACGTGGGGCTTTTGATGAGCAGACCAATCTGCGGACGACCGTCGCCTATATTCAGGATGCCCGCGTTTTCATTGAAACCAATCGACGTTTTCAACTGCCAGTCACGACGGTGATTATTCGGGTGCGCTATTATAATGAGATTCGGCGGATGATGAGTGAACAACAAGCGCGTGATTTGTTACGCCTCGTTTCGGATACGATCACGTCCGCGACTCGCGATAACGATATCACGTATTCGCTGGACCAGGACAACCCGACCTGGGCGATTCTGCTGTTTTCAAATCAACCTGGGGCCCAGATTGCGGCTGACCGAATCAAAACGAACTTTGCGAAGAATTTGCAGCGGTCGACCAGTTTGAATGCCTTAGAAATTTTATTGGTCGTTGGAATCGCCAGTTGGGATGCCGATAAAATGCAGAGCCCATATGACTTTATGAATACAGGCATCAAGGAGACGGAATACGATGTGGCGCGTTGATTTCGGTTGTGTACAAACAAGATAGTCGACAAATGTAAATTTTGGGGGTATATTAGGCGTCATAGTAATTTAAGTGGAAGGGGTCTTTAGAAATGGCAAAGAGTTACGACGTGATTATTATTGGTGCGGGGCCTGCCGGCATGACAGCCGCCCTCTATGCTTCACGGGCCAATCTATCAGTACTGCTATTAGATCGCGGAATCTATGGTGGACAAATGAATAATACCGCCGCAATTGAAAATTATCCTGGCTTTAAATCAATTTTAGGGCCGGATTTGGCTAAAGACATGTATGAATCAGCGACCCAATTTGGGGCTGAATATGCTTATGGTAGTGTTGAATCTGTTGAGGATCGTGGCGATGTCAAAATCGTGACGACCGACAGTGATACGTTCGAAACGAAGGCCCTCGTCATTGGGACCGGTTCTGAATATCGTAAGTTAGGCGTTCCTGGCGAAGATACGTATGGTGGCCGGGGTGTCTCATACTGTGCCGTTTGTGACGGTGCGTTCTTCCGCAACAAGCACGTGGTCGTTGTCGGTGGTGGCGATTCCGCAATCGAAGAAGGCACGTACTTGACGCAACTCGCTGATAAGGTCACGGTGATCCATCGTCGGGACCAATTGCGGGCACAACAAATCTTACAAGACCGGGCATTCGCAAACCCTAAGATTGAATTTGTCTGGAACAGCAATGTGACGGAAATCGTCGGTGACGACAAGAAGGTCACTGCGGTTAAGGTCAATAACAACAAGACGGGCGAAGACAGCGAAATTGCAGTCGATGGTGTGTTTATTTATGTTGGGATCAACCCAATTACCAAGCCATTCAGTAATCTTGGCATTACCGATGAAAATGGCTGGATTGAAACCAATGATCACATGGAGACCAAGGTTCCTGGTATCTTTGCAATCGGCGACGTTCGTAAGAAGGACTTACGTCAAGTTGCCACAGCCGTTGGTGAAGGTGGGACTGCCGGACAAGGCGTCTACAACTACATCACTGCGTTAGGTGACAAGGTCAAAAACTAAATCTGATTAAATTCACTGAGACGACCATGGCTGGTGATTAAGTTCGAACTTAATGACTGTCTGGCGTTAAAGTGCAACACAAAATGCGCGACTAACCTGAGATTAGCCGCGCATTTTTTAGTCATTATCCTCAATGTTGGTAGGGGAACAGTAACAACTGTTTATTCGTATAAGTTGCGAGGTAGATCTCACTGATTTGATACCCCTGTGCCTGCAACTGTGTCAGTAGCCACGTTTCGTCGTGCTCGCTGGTTTCCAGTGCATCAGTGTTGACTTGACCGTCGACGATCAGCGGATATTTGACAGTGTCGTCACCGACTTGCGTAATCGTCAGTTGCCGTTTTGCTCCAGCACGGCGCGTTTGACGTTGCGAATATCGGTAATGCCTTCTGTTCGCAAGCGGAACGTCAAGTCGTTGGCACTCAAACCGTTTTTAAGTGCGGTACTGACTAATAGCTCACCGTTTTTGATGAGTAGCTGTGGGCGTCCATCAATCATGCGTTTGACGAAATGATTGTGATTCGTTAAGAACCGTAAGACCAGTACTAACAACGTCCAAATAAGTAAGACCAGAATATACTGCAGCACGGTGACACTGGTGCTATAAATCATACCACCGACAATTGCACCAAGGACGTAATTCTGCACTTGGTCCAATGCGCTGATTGGGGCTAAGTTACTCTTACCAGAGAGGTTGATTTGGATGATGATGGTTAATAACCCGAGTGCGAGTTTGATGGTCACATCCCAGTATGAGAACATTTACTCACCCTCCTTAACGTAATTGATTTTAGACTGAATCGGGGTCGCTTTGGTCAGGGTATAGCTATTGCCATCCGTATTGACGGTCACGTTGTAGATATGGTCCTGAACTTTGATGAGCATCCCACTGCTGACGGAGCTCGTGTTGGACCAGACGGCCGTCTTCTTAACGCCCTTTTCCTTGGCCACCCGCTGCATGATTTGGGTGACCTGTGACTTCTGATTGAAGCTGTTTTGCAAGCTCTCCCATTCATTGTATTGAATACCGACGAGTAACAATAATAAGAGAACCATGATAATGAATAAATCACGGTATTTGAGGTCCGTCTTGTGACGATACCAGAGCCAACTGAGCACGGCAATGATTAAAATTGTAATACCGATGATGCCGAGCTGAATTAGCGTATGATTGCTGTTTTGATGGACTAAGTAGTTGTATGAATAAAAAGTCATGTCGCCCTCCTTATAAGATTCATTATAGCAAGTTTTGCGACTGACTTTACAAACCGACACTTGGTTAGCACCCCTGTACAGCGCTTACATTAACGAACTAACCGCGCGAAAGTCGGGGATTAATGGATTTTCTTAGTAAATTTTACTTTGTTAAGCCTAGCAATGTTGTATACTATTTTTGTAAGCACTAACAAATATCGGAATTGGAGATGGTTTTTGTGAGTTGGCAAGATACTTATAATACCTGGAAAAACCAAGCGACACTTGAAACAAGTTTAAAACAAGAATTAACGGCGATGGCTGGTGATGATTCAGCCTTAGAAGATGCCTTTTATGAACCAATGGAATTCGGAACTGCCGGCATGCGCGGGGTCCTCGGACCTGGAATCAACCGGATGAATATTTATACTGTTCGTCAGGCAACGGAAGGGTTAGCCCGGTTCATGGATACGCTACCCGCCGATGTTAAGGAACGCGGCGTGGCGATCAGTTTTGATTCACGGCATCATTCTGAAGACTTTGCCCACGAATCCGCACGGGTCTTGGGGCAACACGGCATCAAGTCATACGTGTTTGAAAGCTTGCGGCCAACTCCAGAATTGTCCTTCACGGTACGGCATTTACACACCTATGCCGGCATTATGATCACGGCTAGCCACAATCCTAAGCAGTATAACGGCTATAAGATCTATGGTGAAGATGGTGGTCAAATGCCACCAAAGGAATCCGATTTGATTACGTCATACATCCGGAAAGTTGACGACGTGTTCGCCATTGCGGTTGCTGATGAACAACAATTATTAGCTGACAAGACTGAAACGATTATCGGTGATGACGTCGACCAAGACTACTTGGCAAAGGTCAAGGAAGTCACGATCAACCAAAAATTAGTCGATGAAGTTGGCAAAGACATGAAGCTGGTCTTCACGCCACTGCACGGGACTGGTCGGATGCTTGGTGAAAAAGCCTTGAAGAACGCTGGGTTCAAAAACTTCAGTGTCGTTAAGGAACAAGCAGTCGCTGACCCTGACTTTTCAACGGTCAAGTTCCCGAACCCTGAATTCCCAGAAGCCTTCAAGATGGCGATCGATTTAGGGAAAAAGGAAGGTGCCGATGTATTGATTGCGGTCGACCCAGATGCTGACCGGTTGGGGACAGCTGTTCGGCAACCAGATGGCGAATACGTCTTATTGACTGGGAACCAAATTGCGGCCGTCTTATTACACTACATCTTGCAAGCCAACAAGGATGCAGGGACCTTACCAAAGAACGCTGCCGCGGTCAAATCGATCGTTTCCAGCGAATTTGCGACGAAGGTTGCGGCTTCCTATGGTGTTACGATGATCAACGTCTTAACTGGATTTAAGTATATCGCTGAACAAATCGAACACTTTGAAGCCACCGGTGAACACACCTACATGTTTGGCTTTGAAGAAAGCTATGGCTATTTGATCAAGCCATTCGTCCATGACAAGGATGCCATCCAAACGACGGTCTTATTAGCCGAAGTTGCCGCTTACTACAAGCAACAAGGTAAGAACCTCTATGACGGGCTTCAAGACCTATTTAAGGAATATGGCTACTTCCGTGAACAGACGACTTCTGAAGAATTTGACGGTGTCGGTGGTAGTGACAAGATTGCAGCCTTAATGACCAAGTTCCGTAGCGAAGCCCCAACGGACTTTGCTGGTTACGCGGTTCAAGGGACGGAAGACTTCCAGAGCCAAACGGAAAGCTTTGCGGATGGTCACACGGCCCCAATCGATTTACCACAAGCCAACGTGTTGAAATATCACTTAGAAGACGGCACTTGGATCGCCATTCGGCCTTCTGGGACGGAACCTAAGATCAAGTTCTACATTGGTACCTTGGGCAGCACTCTCGATGAAGCCAATGATAAATTAGCTAAGTTTGAAGCTGCAATTCAAGCGTTTATCAAAGAATAACGATTAGTCTGCGCAGGCTACCTGCCTGACTTTAATTAGAGACATCAAAATAACACCCGCTAGTTTCAGTAACTTGCTGAGACTAACGGGTGTTATTTTGGATTCGATAATAGCAATCGTTGGAAATCCAGTAAAAAAACTGGATGACTGACGCAGCTATTTGTGTGGTGGTGACGATTAAGCTTGAGCGGATGGTAATTCAAAGTTGATGGGATCGCCAGGGAGCCGTAATAATTGCGGCTTGCCATAGTAGTAGCCTTGTCGTAAATTAATGTCAAAATGACTACTTAGGCGGTCGTCATCCTCGTCTTCGATGCCTTCGAGAATTAAACGCAACCCATATTCACTACTGATGGCACGCCAGAAATGTAACTTCTGTTGGATTTTGGGGTCCTTCATATCGCTGCGGAAATTCTGCAAGGCAAACTTTAATTCGGAAGCTAATGGCAGAATCTCCTGAATGCTCTTGAAATCATTGATCCCGGTGCCCACGTCGTCTAGTGAAAGTTGCATACCATGTTCAATGAACCCCCGTAAGTGCGGGATCAACTGCGTATCTGGGTACTGCTTAGGCCCGCGTTCCTCAGTCAATTCGACCACGAGTTTGGCAGGGTAGAGCTGGACTTGACTCTGAATAATGGCTTTAGCGACCGTGGTGTCCATCAGTTGTTCACGACTGATGTTGACCGCACAGTAGCGGACCTTGAGTGCCAGAATCTTCGTCGTGGCAATCAATAAGTCTGAGGTCGTCTTGGAACTAATGGCCGCAAAGGACTCTGGTAGGCGCCAACCATATGGCGTCAGCTGTTTAATGAGCAGTTCATAACCATAGACGGTATTATTCAATAAGTTTAATTGGGGTTGTACGAAGTAGCGGTAAATTGGTTCCATAAGTTCCATCGCCTTTTATAGTAAGTTTTAAGTCATTGAATCGTTTTAAAAATAACCAAATCGCTGTATACTCTAAGTATACGTCAACCTAAATGAATGTTTAACCATTCTGTGGTTTAATTTTAATATTTTATGAAAGCTGTGGTCGAATCAATGAAAGTTGCTATTATCGGCTGTACACATGCGGGGATTGCCGCCATGCGGCAAATTTTGAAATACTATCCAGGCACTGAAATTACCGTGTATGAGCGGCACGCGACGATTTCGTATATGTCCTGTGGTACTTATCTACACTTAGGGGGAACCATCAAGGATTTGGATCAAGCACTATACGCTAATCCTGATGAGTTCAGTAAGCAAGGCGTCCAAATGCGGATGCAACATGATGTGATCAAGGTTGATGCGACGAAACACACCATTTTGGCCCAAAATCTACAAACCAAGACGATGGAAACTGACCACTATGACAAATTGGTTATGGCGACCGGATCACTGACCGCGATTCCGGCAATTCCTGGTGTTGAGAACCCGAAAGTGATGCTGTGCAAGACTTGTGAACAGGCTCAGCAACTTTATGAGGCTGCTCAGCATGCCAAACAAATTGCCATTGTGGGTGGCGGCTATGCCGGTGTGGAGCTTGCTGAGGGCTATATCAAGTCTGGACACGCCGTCACCTTATATCAACGAGGGCCACAGCTCATCGATGAATACTTGGATGCCAAACTGGCGAACAAGGTCGAGACCTTATTGACGAGTCACGGCATTGATGTGCGCACCAATGCCCAAGTCACTGGGTTTCAAGATACGCCTGACAATCGCTTGCAAGTGACGACGGCCGATTCTGAAACTATCTATGATATGGCCGTCATTTGTCCCGGAGTCATTCCGCAATCAGAATTGCTGGCCGGGCAGGTCAACCGCACGAAGCAGGGTGCCATCGTGACGGACCGCTACATGGGGACTTCGAATCCTGACATTTTTGCGGCCGGTGATGTAACGGAGGTCAAATTTAACCCCACCAAAGATCACGCCTATATGCCATTAGTTTCGCACGCGATTCGTCAAGGCGCCTTAGCGGGGATCAATATTTTTGACAAACGGCTCGGTTCGATTGGCACACAGGCGACGACCGGCATGTTGATTTTTGGGCAGACGATTGCTTGCACCGGGATGACGCTCACGGCAGCCAAAGCCGCCCATTTTGAAGCCAAGACGGCCGTTTATGAAGGCAATTATCGACCAGACTTCATGCCAACGACTGCCAAAATCACCATCGAATTGGTGTATGATCAGCAAACCCGTAAAGTACTAGGCGGCCAATTGATGAGTGCCCACGAAGTCTCGCAATCAGCCAACACGTTGTCAGTGATTATTCATAACGGTAACACGATTGATGAGCTGGCCTTTATGGATATGCTCTTCTCACCGAATTTCGATGAACCGTTCAATTATCTGAACTTGGCAGCTCAGGCCGCAGTCGACCAGGAACATGGGTATCGACGGAATAATTAAGACCATCTTGATTTAGATGATCGTATTTAAAAAAGTTCACGTCGCGTTGACGTGAACTTTTTGTGGTTAAGCATAATCGTTGGGGTCGGCTGCTAAGGGCTGGTACGCGTCCATGTCTGCGTCCCGATAGTCCCACCATTCGTTAACGTAGCCGACAAAGCCAGCGGCGCGCATCGCTTCATCTAAACGTTGATAATACTTGTCTTGTTCAGCCGTCCGTGGTGCATCACGGTGTGCGCGAGCGGTAAAATCATCAAAGGGCGTTGGCATCGGTAGGTCACTGCCGTCTGCGTTGACTAGGGTCAAATCGAGCGTGACGCCTTTTTGATGGCTAAAATTCGGATTTGGGCGCGCAACGAATTCGGGGTCAGGGTAGACTTCAAACAAACGTTTTTGCGCACTAACGGGGCGGTAGGCATCCCAGATTTTGAGCCGGTAACCTTCCTGTTTGACGATGGCACTGGCCTGCGCGAGTTTGTGAGCAGTGCCAGTCCGAACGATTGCCGTCGTAAAGTCGTAAATAACTTGATGCGTGAAATTGTCAGTGGTGGCGTAGCGTAGGTCAACAAGGATATCGGGGTCTAAACGTTGGACATTGGTAAAACCGGTAAGTGCTTGCTCCATGGTGTGGCCTCCTCATATAAGTTACCGTTATTGTAGCTGATTTCGCTGCTTTTTACTGGAAAAAGGATTGTCGGTTTGACCACAAACTTTTAACTAGCTTTCGACAGGGCGCCCTGATAAGATGTAAAGCGGTGTGTATTTATGATTATTTTTGTATAACGTAATTTGACATCGTTATGAAGCAACCTTAAAAGCAGTCAGTTGTACTTAGCTGAGGACCGCTCGAAGCCGAACAAACTAGCGGCCATAGTGGTCGACGTGCATACGCTAGTTGCCAGTTGAAACGGCACGTATCCAGGCGAATTAACAACAATTCAAACGATGCCAGCGATAATTAACAGAAGAGGTGAGGGCATATCGATCGACAAACACGACGAGCCATCTTAATTTTAGTATTTAGTGAATTTTTAGTCTGCTTAGGGATTAGTTTAGTGATTCCAGTGATGCCGTTTATTAAAAACGAGCTGCATTTAACCGCAACGGATATGGGGATCATGAACGCGTTATTTGCGTTGGCACAGTTTGTGGCTTCGCCGATTATCGGGCGGGTGTCTGATAAACTCGGTCGTAAGCCGGTTCTGGCCACGGGACTCTTCCTATACATGGTGTCAGAAGTGTTGTTTGCGTTAACCAATCAACTGTGGGTGTTCAACATTTCGCGGATCGTCGGTGGCCTGTCAGCTGCGATGGTCGTACCGACCGCAATGGCGCTTGCTTCAGATATCACGACCAAACGGCAACGGGCCCGCGTGATTGGCTGGCTGTCAGCGGCGTTCAGTGGTGGCTTGATACTAGGCCCTGGGATTGGTGGTATTTTGGCGGGAATCAGTTACAAGACCCCGTTTTGGGTTGCGGGTGCGCTAGGCTTATTAAGCGCGATTGTGCTGATCATTCTATTGCCAGCTGACCGGCAAATCGACCCAGACCGTGAGGCCAAATCGGCTGCCGCAACGCCTGAACATCATCCGATGACGCGGGCGTTCTGGACGGTGCCAATTATTATTTTGTTCACGATGATTTTAGTCTCATCCTTTGGTCTGCAAGGGTTTGAAAGTATCTATAGTATCTACGTCAACGAAGTCTTTCACTTTAGTCTGAGCAACATTGCGTTAGTGCTGACGCTAAACGGGCTGATTTCGTTGTTCCTGCAAGTCGCACTTTTCGACACGTTCGTGCAGCGCTGGGGCGAACGGCGCGTCATCCGGGTATGTTTTGCAGCCGCGGCGATTTGCACGATTTGGATCACTCAAGCCCATTCCAAACTCGCGGTGATGATTGCCACACTCGTCATCTTCTCAGCCTTCGACTTGCTACGGCCCGCCATAACGACGCTGCTGACGAAAGCTAGTGAAACGAATCAGGGCCTGATCAACGGACTGAACATGTCTTTGACGAGTGTTGGTAACGTGGTAGGACCAATCATGTCTGGAATGCTATTAGATATGAATTACCACTATCCATACCTAGTCGTTGCGGGATTCTTGATTGTGTCTTATCTGATGGCCTTCATGTTGCGCTTACCAGGACAGGTGCAGTCCCATCAGCACGTCTAGAACTCGAATTTGTCATGAATTATGATTAACACGTGCTATTTTTTAAGTTCAAGAACCGCCAGCTGAGACCCGCTGGAAACAGTGCGAATTTACGTAAAACTGCTGTTGTGGCGACGTCCTATACCGGCTTCCAGGCATTCTGGGCAATGGCCGTGACGTGGTGGACACAGATTTAAGCCGACAGCCCACGTCTTAAATACTGGTCTTTCACGTGCCTGCGATATGGACGAAACGTGTTCGGGTCAGACTGGGACTTCCGGTTAGCTACGCCAGAACGCCAAGCGGAAATGCGCCGCTTAACGCTCTAGCTAGGCTAATCCTCAGTCCCAACCCGTCTGAACCTCACACTCTGAAAACACTGGGCCTTGCCCAGAATACCTTCCAGCCGGGATGGTATTCGAAAGGCAGACATATGTGGACCCAACTTTTTGTTGAATTGGTCGTTGGTTCATTGGTCCACGAGAATTTTGATATTGAACCGTCAGACTGTTTTCTAACAATCACTAACCTTTCTTACTCATGTTTTAAGGTCTCTGACAAGCGACTTTACTGAACTTGCCAGAATTTTATCTAGTCGTCTGAGATAGCAAAATCTTGAATTATAAGCGAAGGTCGTTTTATCGACTAAATGCAAGACTAGTGTCCGTTGATATTAGTGAATTATATTCAGTAATCTTCTCAGTACTCAAATGTCATAAAGCATCAGCGATACCAATTCAAAGCTTGCTTGAAGGACAAGGCCCTAACATTCAGTGGTCAATTGCACCAAGTTAGGTGGCCGTTCATCCGCCATTCGAGCGGGTTCCCGACTGGAGGGGCTGGCGGACAATGCTCAAGGGCGAAATTCTTCTTGTCCGGGCGGGTTTCCCGGGCTAGAAGAAGACTCGTATTTGAAATTGCGCAGTGGGTTTCTGCGTGAGTTCAAATCGATGTCCGCCCTGTTCCAGCGTTGTCAGCCAGCCCTGGAAGTCGGATTAGGAAGCGCATTGGCTGACGAACAGGACGCCAACTTGGCACGTTTTAATCATTTTTAATGCTAAATAATAATTAACACGCGTGCTCTCTCCCAAAAATGTGTGATAAATAGATTTTAAGAATCGTTACAATAATCCTGATCAAAAGCGCCCCAAATTTGCGTCACTGGGGCGCTTTTGGTACACTTAGGCCAAATTAGATTAAGGATGGTGGCTGCAATGGGAATGCATCAATATTTTCAAAGTTTGAGTAATTTAGAAACGATTCAACGCGCGCCGGGCTTCTTTAAGTATCAAAATCATTCAGTTGCGGCCCATTCGTTTAAGGTGGCGGAAGTGGCCCAGTTTTTAGGCGATGTGGAAGAAAATGCGGGTCAAACGGTGGACTGGCGGGCTTTATACGAGAAGGCCCTTAATCACGATTATAATGAGCGTTTTATCGGCGATATTAAGACGCCGGTCAAGTATGCGACGCCAACGTTACGGTCGATGCTCGCAGATGTGGAGCACAAGCTTTCCCAGAACTTTGTTCAAAATGAAATCCCGGCTGAATTTCAGGCGGCCTATTCGCGGCGTTTGTCCGAGGGTAAAGACGAGACCTTGGAAGGCCAGATTCTGTCAGTGGCCGATAAAATCGACTTACTATATGAATCATTTGGTGAGATTCAAAAAGGTAATCCAGAGCCAGTGTTCACCGATATTTATCAAGAAAGTTTAAAAACAATTGTGGCGTTTAAAAAAATGACCAGTGTTCAATATTTCTTAAAAGCAGTCCTACCGGAGATGTTAGCGGAACCGTTCACGCATCAGGACCAGTTACAGGCATTGACGACGCAAATATTAACGGCCACCACGCAATCCGATTAATGGCGAAAGTATGTTCGATGTGCTAAAATTAAATGCGATTTGAATCTGATAGGGAAGCGCGGGCTTGCCTATTTTTTATGGTGGGACGGCAAGTTATCGTTATCAACAAATGAACTGAACGGGCAACCGTTTCAAAGGAGGACTACGTTTGATTGATCGGGTAAATAATAATCATTTTGACTTGGTTTCAGATTACCAACCAACTGGGGACCAACCCCAAGCGATTAAGCAATTGACGGCTGGAATTGAGTCCGGTGAGAAAGAACAGATTTTGTTAGGGGCCACCGGGACCGGGAAGACGTTTACGATTTCCAACGTGATTGCACAAGTGAACAAGCCGACCTTGATTTTGTCACACAACAAAACGTTGGCGGGACAACTTTACGGCGAATTTAAAAAGTTTTTCCCGAATAATGCGGTGGAATATTTTGTCAGTTATTACGATTATTATCAACCGGAAGCGTACGTGCCTTCGAGTGATACTTATATCGAAAAGGATTCCGCAATCAATGATGAAATCGATAAGCTGCGACATTCTGCCACGAGTTCATTATTAGAACGTAATGATGTCATTGTCGTGGCGTCGGTTTCCAGTATTTTTGGTTTAGGGGATCCGCATGAGTACCAAGACCACGTCGTTTCACTGCGGGTCGGTATGGAAATCGACCGCAATGACTTGTTACGGAAGTTGGTCGATATTCAGTTCGACCGCAACGACATTGATTTTCAACGGGGCCGTTTTCGGGTGCACGGGGACGTTGTCGAAATCTTCCCAGCGTCACGTGATGACCACGCCTTACGTGTCGAGTTTTTCGGTGATGAGATCGACCGGATTCGCGAAATCGATGCATTGACTGGTGAAGTGGTTGGGGACCGCGAACACGTGGCCATTTTCCCAGCGACCCACTTTATGACCAACGATGATATTATGGAACACGCCATTAAAGGCATTGAAGAAGAACTGGACAGCCGGTTGAAAGAATTGACTGCGGACGGTAAGTTATTGGAAGCGCAACGTCTGAAGCAACGGACGACTTACGATATTGAAATGCTCAAAGAAATGGGCTATACGAGTGGTATCGAAAACTACTCACGGTTCATGGACGGCCGTAAACCGGGCGAACCGCCATATACGTTGCTGGACTTTTTCCCGAAGGACTTTCTACTAGTTGTCGATGAATCTCACGTGACGATGCCGCAAGTACGCGGCATGTATAATGGTGACCGTGCTCGTAAACAGATGCTAGTAGATTACGGTTTCCGGCTGCCAAGTGCGCTGGATAACCGGCCATTGAAGCTCGAAGAAGTCGAACAACACATCAACCAGGTCGTTTACATGTCTGCGACGCCAGGGCCTTATGAAATGGGCCGGACGAAGCACATTGCACAACAAATTATTCGACCGACTGGCTTGTTGGATCCAACCATTGAAGTTCGGCCAATCATGGGCCAAATCGATGACTTAGTTGGCGAGATCAATAAGCGGATCGAGCTGAATGAACGGGTCTTCATTACGACGTTGACCAAGAAGATGGCCGAAGATTTGACCGACTACTTCAAAGACTTAGGAATCAAAGTGCGGTATTTGCACAGTGATATCAAGACGCTGGAACGGACCCAAATCATTCGTGATTTACGATTGGGCAAGTTTGACGTGCTCGTCGGGATCAACCTGTTGCGGGAAGGTATCGACGTGCCAGAAGTCTCATTAGTTGCCATTTTGGATGCTGATAAGGAAGGCTTCCTGCGTAATGAACGGTCATTGATCCAAACGATTGGACGGGCGGCCCGGAACGAACACGGGGCAGTCATCATGTATGCGGATACGACAACCGATTCGATGCAAGCGGCCATTGATGAAACCGCGCGGCGTCGGACGATTCAAATGAAGTATAATGAGGACCATCATATTACACCACATACCATTCAAAAGGCCATTCCAGATTTGATTGCGTCTACCAAAAAATCTGAGGATACTGGTGAAAAGGATGACTTCTTGGAAACTGACTTTGATGATATGACGCACGAACAACAATTAGATATGATTGCAAAACTTGAGGAACAAATGAAGACTGCCGCGAAGAAGCTTGATTTCGAACAAGCTGCTACTTTGCGGGATACGGTCATGGAATTGAAAGCACAAATCAGCTAGCTTTGGCTGGTGATGGTTAGATTGAGGAGGCCTTTTTTTGGCAAATGATAAGATTGTCATTCACGGTGCGCGTGCCCATAACTTAAAGGACATTGACGTCACCATTCCCCGCGACAAACTCGTGGTCATTACCGGGTTATCAGGTTCGGGTAAGAGTTCTTTGGCGTTTGATACCTTGTATGCGGAAGGACAACGGCGCTACGTTGAAAGTTTGTCCGCGTACGCTCGCCAATTTTTAGGACAAATGCAAAAACCAGACGTGGATTCGATTGATGGGCTGAGTCCAGCCATTTCGATCGACCAAAAAACGACGTCCAAGAACCCGCGGTCAACGGTCGGGACGGTCACTGAAATCAATGACTACTTGCGGCTATTGTGGGCCCGGGTCGGGGAACCAATCTGTCCAAACGATGGCACGCCAATCGCTAGCCAAACGATTGAACAGATGGTTGACCGGATACAGAAGCTACCTGAACGGACTAAGCTCCAGATTCTGTCACCAATCGTTCGTCAAAAGAAGGGCGAACACAAAAAGATCTTTGAAAAGATCAAGCGTGAAGGCTTCGTCCGCGTCCGCGTAGATGGCGAGATTCATGACATCAGTGAGACGTTTGACTTGAACAAGAATCAACAGCACACGATTGAAATCGTAATCGACCGGATCGTTGTGAAACCAGGGGACCGCTCACGGTTATTCGATTCATTTGAAGCGGCTTTACGTTTGAGTGGCGGCTACGCGATCGCCGACGTGATTGGCGGCGACCCAATTATGTTCTCAGAACATTATGCCTGCCCAATCTGTGGCTTTACGGTCGGTGAACTCGAACCACGGTTGTTCTCCTTCAACGCGCCACAAGGGGCTTGCCCGGACTGTGAAGGACTGGGGATCAAGCTGGAAGTTGACGAAGACTTAGTTGTCCCTGACCGCCAATTAACGTTGGCCGAGGGTGCGCTGGCGCCTTGGAATCCAATCAGTTCACAGTATTATCCTGAATTATTAAAGCAAGCTTGTGAACAATTGGGGATTCCGATGGACGTGCCGTTTGAAAATCTTTCCAAAGCAGACCAACAGACTGTTTTGTACGGTTCTAATGGTAAAACGTTCCATTTCCACTATCAAAACGATTTCGGTGGCGTTCGCGATGTTGATGCTGTCTTCGAAGGGGTCATTAACAACGTTGACCGGCGTTATCACGAAACTAATAGTGATTTCACCCGCGATGTGATGCGCAAGTACATGACCGAATTGACTTGTCAGACTTGTCATGGTTTCCGTTTGAACCGCAAAGCACTGGCCGTTAAGGTGGGTGGCGAACACATTGGAGCCGTCTCAGACCTCGCAATTGGCAAGGAATTAGACTTCTTCAATGACTTGAAATTATCAGAACAGAGTTTGGTGATTGCCCAACCGATTTTGAAGGAAATTCGTGACCGGCTTTCCTTCTTACAAAACGTTGGGTTGGCCTACTTGACGCTCAGTCGTTCAGCGCGGACCTTATCCGGTGGGGAAGCGCAACGGATTCGCCTAGCCACTCAGATTGGATCGAATTTATCAGGGGTCTTATACATCTTGGATGAACCATCGATTGGGCTGCATCAGCGTGATAACGACCGTTTGATTGGCTCACTTAAGAAGATGCGAGACTTAGGCAACACGTTGATCGTGGTCGAACATGATGAAGATACTATGCGGGCCGCGGATTATATCGTTGATATTGGTCCGGGTGCTGGTGAAAATGGTGGCGAAGTCATGGCGGCCGGGACACCGAAGCAAGTCGCGCGTTCACGTAAGTCACTGACTGGACAGTATTTGTCTGGCAAACGGTTCATTCCGCTACCTGAGACGCGGCGTCCGGGCAATGGTAAGAAGATTCGAATTACCGGTGCGGCTGAAAACAACTTGAAAAATATCACCGTTGATTTTCCACTGGGTGAATTTGTGGTCGTCACGGGGGTTTCTGGTTCCGGTAAGTCGACGCTTGTGAATGACGTCTTGAAACGGGTCTTAGCTCAGAAGTTGAATCGAAATTCTGAAAAACCCGGGAAGTACAAGAGTGTCAGTGGCATCAAAAATATTGAGCGCTTGGTCAATATTGACCAAAGCCCCATTGGCCGGACACCACGTAGTAATCCCGCCACTTATACGGGCGTCTTTGATAACATCCGCGACTTGTTTGCGCAGACCAATGAAGCCAAATTGCGGGGCTACAAGAAGGGCCGCTTCAGTTTCAATACGAAGGGTGGCCGTTGTGAAGCCTGCCACGGTGATGGGATCTTGAAGATCGAAATGAACTTCTTGCCCGACGTGTTCGTACCTTGTGAAGTTTGCCATGGTAAGCAGTACAATTCAGAAACCTTGGAAGTAGAATATAAAGGCAAAAACATTGCGGATGTCTTACAGATGACGGCATCTGAAGCAGTTAAGTTCTTTGAACCAATTCCTAAGATTCGTCGTAAACTCCAGACATTAGTTGATGTTGGCTTGGGCTACGTCAAGTTAGGTCAGCCAGCAACGACGCTTTCTGGTGGTGAAGCCCAACGGATGAAGTTGGCTTCTGAACTGCACAAGCAACAGTCCGGTAAGAACTTCTATATCTTGGATGAACCGACGACCGGGTTACACAGCGAAGATATTCGCCGTTTGATTGGCGTTCTGGATCGCTTAGTGGATGCCGGTAATACGGTCCTCATCATCGAACATAATCTGGACGTGGTGAAGTCCGCAGACTACTTGATCGACCTGGGTCCAGAAGGTGGCGATGGTGGTGGCACGATTGTTGCGACTGGCACCCCAGAACAAGTGGCTGAAGTGGCCGAAAGCTATACTGGTCAATACTTGAAGCCCGTTTTAAAGCGCGATCGTGAACGGCAGGGAACGATGACTGCCAAATAGGCAACATTGTGCTACACTTGAGTTTGTAATGTGATTTTAATTTAGAGGAGTTGTTGAATACATGGCTAAAGTAGAAAGTTTTACATTAGATCATACCAAAGTTTTAGCACCTTACGTTCGTAAAATTACGGTGGAAAATGGGCCTAAGGGCGACGCCATCACTAATTTTGACTTACGGTTAGTTCAACCTAACAAGGCGGCCATCGATACGGCTGGTTTGCATACGATCGAACACATGTTAGCAGGGTTATTGCGTGACCGGATGGACGGCGTCATTGACTGCTCACCATTTGGTTGCCGGACTGGTTTCCATTTGATTACATGGGGCGAACACGATACGGTCGAAGTTGCTAAGGCATTGAAGTCCTCATTAGAATTCATTGCTGGCCCAGCTAAGTGGGAAGATGTTCAAGGAACGACCATTGATAGCTGTGGGAATTACAAGGATCATTCCTTATTCTCCGCTAAAGAATGGGCAAAATTAATTCTTTCACAAGGTATTTCATCCGACCCATTTGTACGTAAGGTCGTTGAATAAGCGATAATCATATCACCGGTTATTGTGAAGATGACTAGGACTACTAAAGACGCCAACTTTCTGAACATAGAAGGTTGGCGTCTTTTTTGGTTGCTTAAAACCTTAAAGCTTAATGAGTTCGATTACTTCGGATAGTGGGCGGTTTCAAGTTCATCGAATCTGACCGGGTACAGTGGAACCGAAAACGAAGCTGCGCGAACGCTGGTATGACGGGGATCAATTAGAAGTCTTGACGTCACAGCGGAACATTACTGAATTCGATGATTGAAGCCGTTAAGGGACGGATGACCGGCTGAAACTAATAAAAAATATACTAAAATAACTGAATAAATGTATAAAAATCCACAAATTAAATGAATATCACCGAAATAAAGAATATTTTACAAAAATTATTGCATAAAATGAAATGAGGTGGTACGATACTGTCATTGAGAAATACAAAGATAAAATTTCGGAGGTACAAATCAATGGTCAAACAAAATGATAAAATTATTCTCGCTTATTCCGGTGGTTTAGATACGTCAGTTGCAATTAGTTGGTTAAAGGACAAGGGCTACGACGTGGTTGCTTGTGGTATCGATGTTGGTGAAGGTAAAGATATGGATGCCATCAAGGAAAAAGCCTTGAAGCTCGGTGCCGTTTCCTCATACATGATTGATGCCAAGCAAGAATTCGCTGAAGAATACGCTTTGATTGCGTTACAAGGTCATACCTTATACGAAGGCGAATACCCATTAGTTTCAGCGTTATCACGTCCGTTAATTGCCAAGAAGTTAGTCACTTTGGCCAAACAAGAACACGCCGTTGCGATTGCCCATGGCTGTACCGGTAAAGGGAACGATCAAGTTCGGTTTGAAGTCGCAATTCACGCTTTGGCCCCAGATATTAAGATTGAAGCCCCAGTTCGTGACTGGCACTGGTCACGTGAAGAAGAAATTGATTACGCTAAGGAACATAACATTCCAGTGCCAATCAACCTCGACAGCCCATACTCCATCGACGAAAACTTATGGGGCCGGGCCAATGAATGTGGGATTTTGGAAGACCCATGGCAAGCTGCTCCAGCCGACGCGTTTGACCGGACGAACGGCTTAGCTGACACACCTGACACGCCAACGACCCTTGAAATTACTTTCGAAGCTGGTGTTCCGGTTGCTTTAGATGGCGAATCCATGAACTTAGCCGACTTAATCATTAAGTTGGACAAAATTGCCGGCGAACACGGTATCGGTCGGATCGACCATATCGAAAACCGGTTGGTCGGAATCAAATCTCGTGAAGTCTATGAAGCACCCGCAGCAACTGTGCTATTAAAGGCACACAAAGATTTGGAAGACTTGACGTTTGAACGGGAATTAGCGCACTTCAAGCCAATCATTGAACAAAAATTAGCCGATACGATTTATAACGGCTTATGGTTCTCACCATTAATGGAAGCCATGGTTGCTTTCTTAAAGCAGACTCAACAAGTTGTTAACGGGGTGGTCCGGGTTCAACTCTTCAAGGGTAACGTCATTACGGAAGGTCGGAAGTCACCAAACTCCTTGTATGACACGAACCTCGCTACTTACACGTCAGCAGACTCATTCGACCAACAAGCGGCAGTTGGTTTCATCAAACTTTGGGGCTTACCAACCCAAGTTAATGCGCAGGTCCAAGCTAAGGCTCAAGCTGAAGCCAAGGCCAAAGCAGACAAGGCGCACGCCTAATGAGCACCAAAAAGTTATGGGGTGGCCGTTTCACTGAAACGGGTGCTAAGTACGTTGATGATTTTGGCGCATCCATCAGCTTTGACCAGTTGCTTGCCGCAGAAGATATTGCTGGTTCCTTAGCACACGTGAAAATGTTGAAAAAAACGGGCATCCTACCAGCCGAAGACGTGGACAAAATCGTTGCTGGCCTGGAAACGTTAGCGGCTCGCCAAAAAGCGGGTGAGTTGGAATTCTCAACGGTCAATGAAGATATTCATATGAATATTGAATCCTTATTGACTGAAGAAATCGGACCAGTTGCCGGTAAACTGCATACGGCCCGCTCGCGGAACGACCAAGTCGCAACCGATTTTCATCTCTATTTGAAGCATCAATTGCCACTGATTTTAGACCGGCTACACGAGCTTGAAACCGTGTTAGTTGATAAAGCTAGTGAAAATGTGGAAACGGTGATGCCGGGGTATACGCATTTGCAACACGCCCAACCAATTTCATACGCGCACTACTTATTGGCTTACTACCAGATGTTCAAACGTGATATGGAACGCTTTGAATTCAACATGCAACACACTGATATTTCACCATTGGGAGCGGCAGCCTTAGCCGGCACGACCTTCCCGATCGACCGTGAATATAGTGCTAAACTATTAGGGTTTAGTGACGTTTATCATAATAGTTTAGATGCTGTTTCTGACCGGGACTTCGTGTTGGAATTCCTCAGTAACGCGTCAATTCTGATGATGCACTTGTCACGGTTCTGTGAAGAAATCGTCAGCTGGAGCAGTTATGAATTCAAGTATATTAGCTTGAGTGACCAATTCTCGACGGGTAGTTCAATTATGCCGCAGAAGAAGAATCCAGATATGGCTGAGTTGATTCGGGGCAAATCTGGCCGGGTCTACGGTAACTTGATGGGCTTGTTGACAGTCATGAAGGGCATTCCGTTGGCTTACAATAAGGACCTTCAAGAAGATAAGGAAGGCGCCTTTGATACGGTGACCACCGTCTTGACTAGTTTGCACGTCTTTACTGGCATGCTGGCAACGCTCACGGTTAATGAAGATCGGATGGCAGAAGCCACCACCAACGATTTCTCAAACGCTACCGAATTAGCAGATTATTTGGCGAACAAGGGGATTCCATTCCGCGAAGCCCACGCGATCGTCGGTAAGCTTGTTTTGGACGGCTTGAAAAAACAGCGGCCATTACAAGATATTCCATTAAGTGAATATCAGCAGATTTCACCACTGATTCAAGAAGACGTTTATCATGATTTGGATGCCAAGGTTGCCGTGCAACGGCGGCATTCACTCGGTGGTACCGGCTTTGACCAAATCAAACAAGAGTTGCAACGGGCACAAGCGCAACTCGCCACCTACCAGTCTTCAACGACTGACTAAATATTGTTATCAATTTGACCATTGATAGTTTTCGAATCGACCGCCAAGTGTGTATGCACTTGGCGGTCGTTTTCTTGATGGAAATTTTGAAGACGAAACAGACTTTAGGTTCGTTCAAAAGCAGCCAGCTGAGGGACGCTGGAAACAAGGCGAATTAGCGTAAAACTGTCGTGTTGTTCGTCCTACACCGGCTTCCAGGCATTTCTGACAACGCTGGAACGCGATGGACACAGATTTAAGCCGACAACCTACGTCTTAAATACTGGTCTTTCACGTTCTATGCAATATTGTTGAAACGTGTTCGGGTCAGACCGGGACTTCCGGTTAGCTACGCCAGAACGCCAAGCGGAAGTTCACCGCTTAACGCTCTAGCTAGGCTAATCCTCAGTCCCAACCCGTCTGAACCTCACACTCTAGGAGCCGCTGAGCATTGTCAGAAATACCTTCCACCCGGGGATCGTATTCGAAAGGCAGACATGTGCGGACCCAACTTTTAGTGAACAGGTCGTTGGTTCTTAGTGATGAGTCATTTTGGTATCGAACTGTAAGACTGGTCTGCAGCAATTTCAAGTAGTCATACTTTTTTATTCAATTGACCGTCAACACCATTGAACGTTATCGAAAAATTTCCTAGTTGACTCAGCTGGTGAAGCCTTAGTTTTCGACGATTGGCGGTACTATCAGCCATCCTTGAGACTGATTTTCGTCGCGATTTGCTGATAATCGTCAGACCGTCTTTTTAGTATCTAAATCCCATAAATCATCATCCATGTTGATTTAAGATTTGCCTGAAGGATCGGCCACTTAATGTTCAGGGGGTAATTGTACCCAGATAGGGGGTCATTCATCCGCCATTCGAGCGGGTTCCCGACTGGTCGGATTGGCTGACAATGCTCAAACCGATGTAGCCCTGTTCCAGCAATTGTCAGCCAGCTCCAAAAGTCGGAATAGGGAGATCATTGGCTGCCGAACAATCAGCCAACTGTTTGATTCCTTTTACCGAAAAACAATACTGATTAAAGTCTAATAAAGTCCATCAGAAAAATTGGAAACTCTTACATTAACTGGTAAGATAGAATTAATATCGGATATGGGAGATGTTAAGAGATGTTTAATGATCATCGATGGGGTTTTGACTGGACAGAGTTTATGACCGGAGTCGTTTTCTTGATTGCGGCGTACTTTGTCATCAAACAACCCCAAGCAGCATTATTGAGCTTGGTATTTCTATTTGCAATTGCAGCAATTATTAGCGGAATCACAACGATTGGTGGCTACACTAAGTTGCGGCGCGAAACTGGGTTACGAGCGAACTTTGCACTGGTATTTGCAATTATCGATATTTTAGTCGGTTTACTATTCTTATTCCACGCACCAGCAGGGATCCTCGTCCTCGGCTACGTCTTTGCCTTCTGGTTCTTGATCGACTCGATCGAACGGTTGACCGTGGTCTCACATTTGCGAGTCTTCGGAACGGGCTACTACGTGTTATCACTGATTCTGGATATCATTAGTTTGGCGTTAGGAATTATGCTGATCATCAATCCAATGATTGCGGTCATTAGTTTCAACGTCCTTGTCAGTTTCTATTTCGCAGTCTTTGGTATCAATGCCATTTTGATTGCCTTTGCACGGCGCAACTAAACGCAAAATGATTTAGTTTGTCTGTACAAATTAACGTAGCTCGCTACCAGAGATAGCGGGCTATTTTTGACGCAACTTTCAATAGATTTTATGGCTAGCATGGTACTAGCCAACCGGACTGTCAGTAGAAATGACACGCCCGGTGTGTTATACTACCAACAATATGGACTTTAGGAGGCCAATATAGCATGGCAGAGTCATTACAACTCGTTATTATTTCTGGGATGAGTGGTGCCGGTAAGACGGTCGCTGTTCAAAGCTTTGAAGACCTAGGCTATTTTTGCATTGATAATATGCCGCCAGCGTTGTTACCGAAGTTCTCAGAATTAGTTGAGGAGTCGGGAAAGATTAAGAAAGTGGCATTGGTGATCGACTTACGGTCACGGGCCTTTTACGATGAAATTATGGATATGTTGGCCAATCTGGACAACACCGACTTTGTGTCGACTCGGATTCTGTTCTTAGATGCTTCCAATGAGGAATTGGTCTCCCGGTATAAGGAGACGCGGCGTTCGCATCCGCTGGCAATGGAAGGCCGGGTCATGGATGGTGTACGTAAGGAACGTGAACTTCTGGCACCATTGAAAGACCGGGCTTCTTACGTAATCGACACGTCGGCATTGACGCCCCGCGAATTACGAGAATCAATTTTTGATAAATTTGAAACTGATCAGGATGAAACCTTCCACATCGAGATGCTGTCGTTTGGCTTCAAGTATGGTTTGCCAATCGATGCCGATATCGTGATGGATGTGCGCTTCCTGCCGAACCCGTATTACATTCCGGAATTAAAGACGCAGACCGGATTGGATAAACCGGTGGCGGATTACGTGATGGAACAACCAGCGACGGAGAAATTTTACCAACAATTCCTAGGCATGTTGGAAAGTATCATGCCTGGCTATGAAGCTGAGGGCAAGAGTAGTTTGACGATTGCCATCGGCTGTACGGGTGGTCAACATCGCTCAGTCGCATTGACGCAACGCATCGGCGAAGCGCTGGCTAAGCACTATAAGGTGCATATCAGCCATCGCGATATTGATAAACGAAAGGAAACTGTTAATCGCTCATGAGAAAGTACACATTTAAGACCCAGCGGCCTAAAATTGTGGTGATTGGCGGGGGGACTGGTTTGCCAGTCGTCCTGAAAGGCTTGCGCAAACAAGCTGTTGATATCACGGCAGTTGTAACGGTCGCTGATGATGGTGGCTCGTCGGGTATTATCCGCAACTATGTTAACGTCGTGCCGCCTGGTGATATTCGAAATGTCATGGTGGCATTGTCGAATTGGCCCCATTTGTATAAAGATATTTTTCAGTATCGTTTCCAGGGCGACGACCAGTTCTTTGCCGGCCACGCGATTGGAAATTTGATTATTGCCGCCCTCACTGAGATGAAGTCGGGGGTGTTTGATGCGGTCCAAGAACTGTCTAACATGATGCAAGTTGACGGGCACGTCTACCCGGCAGCCAATGAAGCGCTGACGCTACACGGACGGTTCAAAGACGGCACTGAATTAGTGGGTGAAGCTGAAATCACCGCTGCCCACAAGTCGTTGGAACGCGTTTGGGTCACTGATAAAAATGGTCAGGAACCACAAGCCGTTCAACCAGTGATCGATGCCATCATGGCGGCGGACCAGATCGTTTTAGGACCTGGTAGTTTATTTACCAGTATCCTGCCCAACTTGACCATCAGTAATATCGGTCGCGCCGTTTGTGAATCCGATGCGGAAGTGGTTTATATTTGCAACATCATGACGCAAAAGGGTGAAACGGATAACTTTTCAGATGCTGACCACGTGCGAGTCTTGAACCGGCATCTCGGTCAGAATTTCATCAACACGGTACTCGTTAATACGGAAAAAGTGCCGGAAGATTATATGGATTTCCACAAATTCAACGAAGTCTCTCGGCAAGTCAGTCATGATTTTCGGGGGCTACGTGAACAAAATTGTCGGGTCATCTCGTCTAATTTCTTGAAGCTTCGCGACAATGGGGCCTTTCATGATGGCGACCAGGTCGTGGCGGAACTCATGAACTTAGTGGGCCATTCCGACGTTTTTAGATAAGGGGGTCGTGGCATGTCATACGCCAGTGACGTTAAGAAAGAACTAACTAACCTCGCTGTCCATCGCGAGAATGCAAAGGCTGAATTAATGGCCTTGATTCGAATGAATGGGGCAATTAGCCTTGCCAATCACCATTTCATTTTGAATATCCAGACGGAAAATCCGGCCATCGCGCGGCGTATTTACCGGCTACTCAAACAATTTTACGACGTGGATAGTGAACTGATCGTCCGTCGTAAAATGAAGTTAAACAAAAACAATTTATACATTGTGCGGCTGAAGACGGGGACTGACATGGTGCTGGCTGATTTGGGAATCTTAAAAGATTATCAAATCGTCGAAGTCGCACCAACGGAAGTGCTTACCGATGATGCCGCGGTCCGCTCGTACTTGCGAGGGGCCTTTCTGGCGGGTGGCTCCGTCAACAATCCGGAGACATCGCGCTACCATCTTGAAATTTACTCACTTTACGAAGCCCATAATCATATGATTTCTGAAATGATGAATAAGTATGGGTTGAATTCACGAACGACTGACCGGCGTGGCGGCTACATCACGTACATCAAGGAAGCTGAAAAAATCGCGGACTTCTTGTCATTAGTCGGTGCGACGAATGCGATGTTGAAATTCGAAGATATCCGAATCATGCGTGATATGCGGAATTCAGTCAATCGGTTAGTTAATTGCGAAAACGCCAATATGGACAAAGTGGCGAACGCGTCTAGTAAGCAGATTGAAAATATTTTATTGATCGACGAAACGGTTGGCTTACAACAGCTGCCGCCTAAGTTACAAGAAGTGGCGGTCGCGCGGTTAGCACACCGAGAAGTCAGTTTGAAAGAACTTGGCACCTTAGTCCCTGGTGGCCCGATTTCCAAATCTGGGATCAACCATCGTTTGCGCAAAATCAATCAGTTTGCAGAACAGTTACAAAAAGAAGCTTAAATACTGGTCTACCGGTCTTCTGGTATGACCTGTTAATATTGCGTCAAGCTGTGGGTTACGACCAGCGCTTGGCGCAATTTTTTGCGTAGGTGCCACTGACGATTAAATTGGTACGCCTTAAAAAACACTTGACAAAAGTAAGTAAAGCTATTTATACTGTACACAACTTATGAAATCGGAGAGACGTTAACTATGCAAAAGTCAGCTACTAACATGATGATGTGCTGCCCATGTTGTGAATCACACAACATGGTTATTTGCGTAGGATTACAAGCGTCTCAGCATCAAAAATAACGGGATTGAGCTCACAACGTTAATTTTGAAACGCCTGCTTGGAATCTGACGAGATTCTAAGTGGGCGTTTTTTGTTACCACCGATGGGGATAAGTCATTTAATTTGGGAAATAAAGGGGCGATCAGGTTGAAAAAACGAGCAATAGTTGCAGCAATTATGAGTTTAGCATTAGTAACGGTGTTGGCCGCGTGTGGCAAGCAGAGTAGTCAGAGCACTGGCAGCGGCAAGTATGCCAGTAGCCAAGTCCTGAATCTGTCCTACCCGAGCTCATTAGATTCGATTGATATTTCTAACATGTCCGGTTATGGCAGTACCGGGAATATTTTTGAAAGTTTGTACCGCTTGGGTAAGAACGGGAGTATTACACCTGGTTTAGCGAAGTCCACCAAGGTTTCAAAGGACGGTAAGACTTATACATTCACGATTCGCAATGCCAAGTGGAGTGACGGGTCCAAAATCACCGCACAAGATTTTGTTTATTCATGGAAACGCACGGTGACGCCCGCAACGAAATCACAATACGCCTACCTATTTTCAGGGGTGAAAAACGCGGATGCAATCGTTGCTGGTAAAAAATCACCAGATACGCTAGGTGTGCAAGCCAAGGGTCAACATACCTTCATCGTCACTTTGGATAAGCCAATCACGTACTTCAAGAAGTTAATGACTTACCCATTGTTTGGACCAATCAGTGAAAAAGCGGTTAAAAAGTGGGGTAGCAAGTATGCCACGAAAGCCCAATACATGCTCTACAGTGGTCCATTTAAGCTGACGGGTTGGACTGGGACCAACAACAAGTGGCAATTCGTCAAGAACGACCAGTATTGGGATAAGAAAGCCGTTCATTTGCAGAAAATCAACTATACGGTGAATGAAAGTACGACCACGACGTTGAACTTGTTCCAAGAAAAGAAGCTCGACCTCACTCAGCTATCCAGTGAACAGGTTAAGAATCTTAAGTCCAACGCTGATTACACCACGTACCCATATTCCATTACGGCATTCTTGATTTATAACTTCCAAGACAGCAATGCCACGATCAAGAAGGCACTGAATAATAAGAACATTCGCCAAGCCATTTCATTGTCGATCAACCGCAAGACGCTGGTCAAAAACGTGATTGGTGATGCGTCGACCGTCTCCAAGACATTCGTGCCGCAAGACTTGGTCAAAGATCCTAAGAACGGTAAGGATTTTGCGGATGAATCGACAGTTAAGAATTCAACGTCTTATAACAAGGCCTTAGCTCAGAAGTTATGGAAACAAGGGTTGAAGGAGACTGGGATTAAGAAATTATCATTGACGCTGTTGGCTTCAAATGATGACCCGAATAAGCCAATTTCACAATACTTGAAGTCAGCGCTGGAAAAGAATTTAGATGGCTTGACGGTCAACCTTTCTAATATTCCTTCTAAAGTCGCTTCTAGCCGGGCGCAAAGTGGTAACTTCGATCTTTATCTGAGTGGTTGGGGCGCAGATTTCAATGACCCAATCTCACACTTGCAAATCATGACCAACAACAGTGGTTACAACTATGGGAAGTACAATAGTTCGACCTACAATGCCTTAGTCAAGAAGGCGCAGGATCAGGATGCCAACAAGGCAAGTGCACGCTGGCAAGACATGATTAACGCCGAAAAGACGATTATGCAAGACCAAGGCATTACGCCGTTGTATCAGACGAACTATTCTTACTTGCAGAATCCGAAGGTCAAAGGAATTATTCACAACACCGCCGGAACGCAGTGGAATTATAAGTATGCTTATATTGCAAAGTAAACAACTAGTTTCTTAATATTGGTTGTTAAGCGATACTTTTAGACACGAAAGCCCACCATAATTAGGTTGCAGCAATTGCAACCGATTATGGTGGGCTTTTTGTCTGCGATTTGCGACAGTATTACGGCTGTTCTTTTGAGTTAATGCAGGCTAAGGGGTGACGTGATTAACAACATACTTGACTGGTTGATGATTGGCCATCGCAATCACGTTTTCAGCAACGATTGCCGCCATTCCGTCACGCGCTTCGACGGTCGCATTGCCCAGATGTGGCGTCAAGATAACGTTGTCCATTGTCGTCAGTGCGGGTGTCACTTGGGGCTCATGCTCGTAAACGTCGAGGGCTGCGCCAGCAATTTGGTGTGTTTGTAACGCAGTAACTAGGGCCTGTTCGTCGACAATTGGGCCACGCGCGGCGTTGATCAAGAGGGCAGTGGATTTCATCTTTTTGAAGGCCGCTTGGTCAATCAGATGCGTCGTTTGCGGGGTGAGTGGCAAATGCAAACTCACGATATCGGACTGGGCGAGTAAGTCGTCTTCAGAGACGAAGGTTGCGCCCAGTTGCGTCTCAACACTGACGGGGAGCGGGTGGTGTTGCGTGTAGAGGATTGGCATATCAAAGGCGTGTAACCGTTTGGCAACGGCTTGGCCGATTTGGCCCATGCCAATGATGCCGAGTGTCTTAGCTTGTAAGTTGTGACCGAGAAAGAAAAGTGGCGCCCAACCGTCGAATCCGGTTGTTCGCATCAAATGGTCGCCTTCAACGATGCGGTGTGCGAGGCTGATAATCAGACCAGTTGTCGATTCAGCGGTGGCGACTGATGAAACATTCGGCGTGTTGGTCACAGGAATGTGGCGGGCGGCCGCGGCCGCTAAGTCGATATTATTAGTCCCGGCACCAAAATTCGCGATTAATTTTAACTTTGGCGCGTGTGCCAAGATGTCTTCGTCAACCTGCGTGGAAAGCGGGGTGATGAGATAGTCAGCGTCAGCTACGCGGTCAATGAGTTCGTCGTGGCTAATCAGTTGTTCACCGGTATAGGTGTCGATGGTCAGCTGATTTTGGCGCAGTAACGTATTTGCTTTCGCCGGCAATTGACCGGCAACCAAAACTTTAGGCATAGTGGAAACTCCCTTTACTGATAAATTAAGCCACGGTGAATCTGCTGTTTTAGCAAGAATGCCCGTCGCTTGAAGTCAATTGCAGTATGGCCTTTTTACTTGCAAAAAACAAGTCAGAACGCTGCACGAACCATGCAACGCGCCTTGTGAATGGTTAAAAGAAAGCACAAAAAAACTGAACCAACCCGAAGGCGGTTCAGTTTGATGTTGCCATTATTTTAAGTTGTTGTTTTCCATGATATCATCGATCAAACCATATTCTTTAGCTTCTTGTGCGCTTAAGTAGTTATCACGTTCAGTATCGTGGTTCAACTTTTCAACAGTTTGACCAGAGTTGTCTGCCAAAATCTGGTTGATCTTCTTACGAGTCTTCAAGATTTCTTCGGCAACAATTTCAATTTCCGTTTGTTGACCTTGAGCACCGCCGGATGGTTGGTGAATCAAGATTTCGGAGTTAGGTAAAGCGAACCGCTTGCCCTTTGTACCGGATGAAGCTAGGACGCTGGCCATTGATGCGGCCATCCCCATAACGATGGTTTGAACATCAGACTTGATGAAGTTCATCGTATCGTAGATTGCTAAGCCGGCAGTAACCACACCACCTGGTGAGTTGATATAAAGGTAGATGTCCTTACCTGAGTCTTGGGCATCCAAGAAGAGTAATTGGGCAATGATCGCATTGGCCATGTTATCTTCAATCGGGCCGGAAAGCATAATGATACGGTCCTTTAATAGTCGTGAATAGATGTCATAAGCACGTTCACCACGTGATGACTGTTCAATAACTGTAGGAACTGGATACATGATTTGTTAGCCTCCTAAGGTTGCAATATTTGATTAGCTTGGTTGCTAATTAATAAGTGTAGTTTACCGCAAAGGTCAGTGAAGGTCAAAAGAAAAACCTCAAAAACTAAATTCCGTTTTGTGACTTAACGTGGTATACTTAGGTTTCTATCATATACGGCTTGAGATTGGGTGATCCCAATCTCTTTTTTTACGTCAAACTTCAATGGTCAACAACATAACGAAAATTGCAGATTGAGCCAGTTGCCGAATTGCGATTAGATTGAACAGGGACGTTGGCTGTTACCAAGCAACCGGTCCATCGGTGTTTGAAAACGTGCCAGTGGTGGTATTATCCTTATCCGTAGCTAAATCAATTGTTCGTTGGATTCCGTGAGCAATTGATTTAGCGCCGTGCTGGCTAGCTAATTCCGGGGTAATCCCGCCGAATTCAGTAGCAACCATTCCGGGATCAACGGCGTTAACCGTAATATTGGTGGTTTGAAGCTCTTTGGCGAGCTGAATCGTGAACATGTTGAGTGCGGCCTTAGAAGCTTGGTAGCCAATCGCGCTGGCATGATAAACGCTCGACTGGGGGTCTAATGCGTTCGTGAGCGAGCCCATCATGCTAGAAATATTGATGATTTTGGATGGGCTAGACTTAGTCAACAATGGCAGGCAAGCTTGAGTCATGGCGATTGTGCCTAGAAAGTTCAGATTCAGGTCGGCTTGAATTGTCTCCAGTTTGATGAGTGAAGGTCGTTGGTGATGGTCAAATGCTGCCCCAGCATTATTAATTAAAATGTCGAGCTGACCATATTGGTTTTGAATTGCGTTTACGGCAGCTTGAATGGATTGGGAATCGGTGACGTCCAGTTGAACAACGGTCACGTCTGACAAGTGGGCTACTTCAACGGCCGATCGCCCCTTTGCTAAGTCTCGGCTACCCATAATGAGCTGTTGCCCCTGGGCGTGTAGTGCTTTAATCAGTGCCAGTCCCATACCGCGGTTGCCGCCAGTGACGAGCGTAACAATTTTATTGGTCATCTGAATCACACTTTCTTAATAGAATAATGGTAATCTTAACACGCTAGCGTTACACTAGCGCAAGTAAAAAAGTTGGGGGAAAACGATGGTGGCATCAATCAAACAAGTCGCACAGCAATTTGGGATCACTTATGATACATTGCGATTTTATGAGCGCTGTGGGTTGTTGACGGATGTGGCGCGAAATAAACATGGTCAACGGATCTCCTCAGCTGAATGTTAAAATGATTGTGTACCAAGGAACCAACGACTAACCCATCAAAATATTGGGTCCGCACATGTCTGCCTTCCGAATACCATCCCGGCTGGAAGGTATTTTGGGTAAGGCCCAGTGGTGAAATTTCACTTAGCAAGCGTCTTGTGCTTGGTTAGTGAAAGACCAGTATTTAAGACGTGGGTTATCGGCTTAAATCTGTGTCCACCACGTTCCGGCCATTGCCCAGAATGCCTGGAAGCCGGCATAGGACGCATCCACAAGAGTATGTTTACGGTAACTCGCACTGTTCCCAGCGGGTCTCAGCTGGCCGCTTTTGAACTTAACACCTGACATGATTTAATCATATTTAATGATAAAGCATAACTCGTATTCTGATATGTAGAAATAAAACTTTTGCTATCATTAAATTCATCGAACAACTATACTGATAGATGGTCCAATTATATTGACGGCTAACTAGATGAAATAAATCACGCGGTTGCCAATGTCATACGGTTGGTAGTGTCTAACTTGTGATTAGGTTTAAATTCAGTTACCATAGAAAGATGTAAGCGGTATAGGCCACCAATTCAGCAGAATTAGGCCACAAAAAAAGCTGAGAATCACTTCTCAGCTTTGCGATGCGCCCGGAGGGAATCGAACCCCCATTTCAAGAACCGGAATCTTACGTGCGATCCATTACACTACGGGCGCCTAAACAACATATTATATTCTAGCGAATAATGGATAAAAACACAAGGGTTTTACATAAAAATTTATTTTGGGAGGTATTTTTATGGCACTGGGACAAGGCTTTCGCCAGCAACAACGGCAATCGCAGAAGTTAGCGATGACCCAGCGGCTGCAACAATCTATTCAGATGTTACAGTTCAATGTGGAAGAATTGCGGGATTTTCTCACGCAAAAAGCCCTTGAGAATCCGTTGATCGATGTGGATACGAATTGGAATAATAATCACGCCAGTTTAAGTGCAGCTAAGAACGTGACTGCAAAGGATGATTTTATTGAACGGGTGTCGACGTCGAATCAGCATTCCTTATTTGAATACTTATTGGATCAGATTCATTTAACGATGCGCGATACCCATTTGCGGCAAATCGTGCTGTATCTTATTGAATACGTGGACGTCAATGGTTATCTGCATCTTGATGAAGCTCAAGCACGGCAAGAAACACAGGCAACACCGATTGAACTACTGGATGCCATCACGTTACTCCAGCAACTTGATCCACCAGGTGTCGGTGCCCGCAGTTTACAAGAGGCCTTAATGCTTCAGACGGAAAATGATGACCACGCGCCTAATTTGGCATACATTATTTTAGAAGAAGACTTCGACGCGTTTGTTAATCGTCACTGGGATGGCTTGGCGAAAAAGTACCAGGTCGACCTGGCGGATATTTCTAATATCTATGATTACGTCCGGACGTTGACACCAGTACCGGGTGCAGCGATTGGACAAGAAACGACCGGCTACATCTTTCCAGACTTAGTCGTCACTAATCATGAAGGTCAACTCGCATTAAAGACTGCGTCGATGGCTCAGCCGGTGGTGAAGTTCCGCCGCAAGTATTATCAGCAGATGGGGCAGCACGATGACCGGGAAGTGACGGAATATCTGAAGGAAAAGAAAAATGAGTATGACTGGATTGCCAGTAGCTTACAGCAACGTGAAGCAACCATTTTTCGGGTCGGCACTGCGATTATCGAGCGCCAGGAAGATTTCTTCTTAGAAAAAAGTCAAGATTTAAAGCCGCTATTATTACGAGATGTGGCCCAACAGCTACAAGTTCATGAGTCGACGATCAGTCGTAGTATCAATGGGAAGTATATTCAAACAGACTTCGGGATGTTTGAACTTAAACGTTTCTTTACCAAAGCGGTCAGCAAACGTCCCACTGGGGGCAAAATTGTGTCTGCAGACAGTGTCCAACACCGAATTATGACCCTGATTGAGCAGGAAAATAAAGAAAAACCGCTTTCAGACCAAAAAATTGTTCAGATTCTTAATGCAGAAAATGTCGAACTTTCTCGTCGAACAGTGGCAAAATATCGGGAAAATCTTAACATTCCGTCTTCATCCAAACGGAAACAGTACTTGAGAACCGAATGATAGTTTGTGACCGGTTTTGGACCAGTCGGTTATAAGGCCCCACAGGGTTTCATTTGCAACCACCTGATGAACCTGTTATAATTCATGTTGTGGTAAGAGAGGTATGCAACATCGATTTCTTAGTAAATTAGCGTTGTGTGCTTTGTTTTTTGAAGTCTTTGGGTCGTTTTTCGACATAGCTGGACCAGACCCGTCCCACTAGAGAGCAGGTTGGATGCCATGCATTCAGATATTCAATGGATTGAGGCAATTGCCCCAGATATGGTTGACATGCTGAGTCGTCGTTACTTAGTATTACGAACCATTAATTGGATGGCCCCAGTTGGACGTCGGCTATTAGCTCAGACATTAGGTGTTAGCGAACGGACGTTACGAACCGAAACGGATACGCTACGCAAGCTTGATTTGATCATGACGAACAAGTCAGGCATGCAAGTTACCCAGCAAGGTCAGGACGTGTTGGTCGGATTAAGCCACTTCATGGATGAGTTAATGGGCATTCGCCAGAAGGAACGGCAGTTGGCGCAATACTTTAACATTAAGCGTTGCATCATCGTTTCTGGTGATTCCGATCGACAGTTGAAAGTTATTGGGACCATGGGCGAAGAAGTGAACCAACTATTACAGCAGTTATTGCCAGAAGGTCATAACATTATTGCCGTGATGGGTGGTCATACCATGGAACATGTCGCAAGTCACTTAACTAATAAATTAGGTGATAAACGTGATTTGCTATTTGTTCCGGCACGTGGTGGTGTTGGTGAGTCGGTTGCGATTCAGGCAAATACCATTGCGTCACAAATGGCACAACATACTGGCGGTAAATTCCGCTCGTTGTTCGTGCCAGAACAGGTCAGTGAACGGACGTATGAACCGCTCCTCAAAGAACCTAGTATTCAAGAGGTGTTGGCGATTATCGGGCAAGCTAACGTGGTTGTGCATAGTATCGGTGAAGCCATTTCGATGGCGCATCGCCGTAATATGTCAGAAGATCAGATTAAGGTATTACGCAGTCGCGATGCGATTGGTGAAGCCTTTGGTTATTTCTTCGATAAGAAGGGTAACGTGGTCTATCGGATTCCACGAATTGGGTTGCAAATCGGAGAACTGGCCCATCGGGAGATTATACTCGCGGTTGCGGGAGGTGCTTCTAAGGCACCGGCAATTGGCGCGTATATGAAGAACATCGCACCTAAACAGACGTGTTTGATCACGGATGAGGGTGCAGCTAACTTGATTTTAAAAAAGTAATCTTCTATAGTGAAGTTGCTTTTTAAAATAAAACTATTTTTATTTCCACAAGGAGGAAATTCTAGTATGTCTGTAAAAATTGGTATTAATGGTTTCGGACGTATCGGTCGTTTAGCATTCCGTCGTATCTTAGAACTTGGTGAAAAGTCAAGTGATATCGAAGTTGTTGCTATTAACGATTTAACTTCACCTGCATTGTTGGCTCATCTTTTGAAGTATGACTCAACTCATGGTACTTTGAACGCTGACGTTTCAGCAACCGACGATTCAATCGTTGTTAACGGTAAGAACTACCGTGTTTATGCTGAACCACAAGCACAAAACATTCCTTGGGTTAAGAACGACGGTGTTGACTTCGTTCTCGAATGTACTGGTTTCTACACTTCAAAGGCTAAGTCACAAGCTCACTTGGACGCTGGTGCAAAGCGTGTCTTGATTTCTGCTCCTGCTGGCTCAGACTTGAAGACCATCGTTTACAATGTTAACGATGACATCTTGACTGCAGATGACCGTATCGTTTCTGCTGGTTCATGTACTACTAACTGCCTTGCACCATTAGCATTCTTTGAAAACAAAGAATTCGGTATCAAGGTTGGTACTATGACTACTATCCATGCTTACACTTCAACTCAAATGTTACTTGACGGCCCTGTACGTGGTGGTAACTTCCGTGCTGCCCGTGCTGCCGGTGTAAACACTATTCCTCATTCAACTGGTGCTGCTAAGGCTCTTGGCTTAGTTATCCCAGAATTGAACGGTAAATTACAAGGCCACGCACAACGTGTTGGTGTTGTTGATGGTTCATTAACTGAATTAGTTGCTATCTTAGACAAGAAAGTTACTGCTGACGAAGTTAACGCCGCAATCAAGAAGCATACTGAAGGTAACGAATCATTCGGTTACAACGATGACGAAATCGTTTCATCTGATGTTATCGGTACTACTTTCGGTTCAATCTTCGATCCTACTCAAACAGAAGTTACTTCTGATGGTGACAACCAATTAGTTAAGACTGTTGCTTGGTACGATAACGAATACGGCTTCACTTGCCAAATGGTACGTACTTTATTGAAGTTCGCCACTCTCTAATATAAATTAGATAGTTCAGAACTTTAAAACCGCATATGGTTTTGACGGCGGGGGGAGGCAAACTCCTCTTGCCGTTTTTTTAATTTAACAGTCACGAATTCTAGGAGGATTTTAACATTGGCTAAATTAATCGTTTCAGATTTAGATGTTAAAGATAAAAAAGTTTTAATTCGTGTCGACTTTAATGTTCCGATTAAAGACGGCAAAATTGGTGACGACAACCGGATCGTCGCTGCTTTACCAACGATCAAATATGTGATTGAACATGATGGTAAAGCCATCTTATTCTCACATTTAGGCCGGATCAAGAGCGAAGACGACAAGAAGGGCTTAAGCCTACGTCCAGTTGCAGAACGTCTTTCAAACTTGTTAAACAAGCCTGTTACCTTCGTACCTGTTACTGAAGGCGAACAACTTGAAACTGCCATCAACAACATGAACGACGGTGACGTCTTAGTTGTTGAAAACACGCGTTTTGAAGACGTTGTGAACGGCGAACAAGTTAAGCGCGAATCTGGTAACGACCCTGAATTAGGTAAGTACTGGGCTTCACTTGGTGATGTCTATGTCAACGATGCATTCGGGACTGCTCACCGGAGCCATGCTTCAAACGTTGGGATTGCTTCAAACATGGACCAAGTTGCCGCTGGTTTCTTAATGGAAAAGGAAATCAAGTTCTTAGGTGACGCCGTTGACAATCCTAAGCACCCATTCGTTGCCATCTTAGGTGGTGCCAAGGTTTCTGATAAGATCGGTGTTATCGATCACTTAATCAGCAAAGCCGACAAAATCATCATCGGTGGTGGGATGACTTACACGTTCTATGCTGCTAAAGGCATGGGCATTGGTAACTCACTTGTTGAAAAAGACAAGATTGAATTAGCTAAGTCAATCATCGAAAAGGCTGGCGACAAGTTGGTCTTACCTAGTGACTCAGTTGTTGCTGAAAAGTTTGACAACGATGTTCCTAGCAAAGTTGTTGAAGGTTCAATTCCTGATGGCTACATGGCCTTAGATATTGGTCCTAAGTCAATCGAAGAATTCGAAGACGTTTTACGCGACGCTAAGACCGTTGTTTGGAACGGACCAATGGGTGTCTTTGAAATGAGCAACTACGCCAAGGGTACGCTTGAAGTTGGTAAGTTCTTAGGAACCTTATCAGAAGCAACGACTATCGTTGGTGGTGGTGACTCAACTGCCGCTGTTAAGCAACTTGGCGTTGGCGACAAGTTAACCCACATCTCTACTGGTGGCGGTGCTTCACTTGAATACCTTGAAGGTAAGGAATTACCTGGTATTGCTGCTATTTCTGAAAAATAATCTGTTCTCCGAAAGGAAGGTTTATCGTGCGTACACCTATTATTGCCGGTAACTGGAAAATGAACAAAACTGCTAGCGAAGCTTTAGCTTTCGTTAACGCGGTTAAGGATCAATTACCAGATCCATCAAAAGTTGAATCAGTCGTTGCTGCACCAGCTCTTTTCTTACAAGAAATGGTTGAAGCTGCCAAGGGTTCTGATTTAAAGATTGCTGCTGAAAATGCTTACTTTGAAGATGCTGGGGCCTTCACTGGTGAAACTTCACCAGCCGCTTTAGCTGACTTAGGCGTTGACTACGTTGTTATTGGTCACTCAGAACGTCGTGGCTACTTCCACGAAACTGACGAAGACATTAACAAGAAAGCTCACGCAATCTTCAAGAACGGCATGAAGCCAATCATCTGCTGTGGCGAATCACTTGAACAACGTGAAGCCGGCGAAGCAGAATCATGGGTTTCTGGCCAAATCAAGGCTGCTTTGAAGGACTTATCAGCTGACCAAGTAAGTTCATTGGTTATTGCCTATGAACCAATCTGGGCCATCGGTACTGGTAAGACTGCTTCAAGCGACCAAGCTGAAGAAATTTGTGCAGTTGTTCGTAAGACTGTTGCTGATCTTTACTCACAAGAAGTTGCGGATAAAGTTCGGATTCAATACGGTGGTAGTGTTAAACCAGCCAACGTTAACGAATTAATGGGCAAAGAAGATATCGACGGTGGTTTAGTCGGTGGTGCTTCATTACAACCTGATTCATTCTTGGAACTTGTTAACTACCAAAATAACTAATAATAGTTATTGCAAGTTGTTGGACAAACTTCTACAATAAGTGTGAAACAAAAACAAGCCAATTTTAAGGAGAGAAATTAATGTCTATTATTACAGATATTTATGCTCGCGAAGTCTTAGACTCACGTGGTAACCCAACTGTTGAAGTTGAACTTTATACTGAAAGCGGCGCATTTGGTCGCGGTATCGTTCCTTCAGGTGCCTCAACTGGTGAACATGAAGCCGTTGAATTACGTGACGGTGACAAGAGCCGTTTCATGGGCAAGGGTGTTACTAAGGCCGTTGACAATGTTAACAAGTTAATCGCTAAGGAAATCGTTGGTTACGATGTAACTGACCAACGTGCCATTGACCAAGCGATGATCAAGTTAGACGGTACTCCTAACAAAGCTAAGTTAGGTGCTAACGCTATCTTAGGTGTTTCCATTGCTGCCGCACGTGCTGCTGCTGACGAACTTGAAATGCCTTTATACAACTACCTTGGCGGATTCAACGCCCACGTCTTACCAACACCAATGATGAACGTTATCAATGGTGGGGCCCACGCCAACAACGACGTTGACTTCCAAGAATTCATGATCATGCCTGTTGGTGCTTCTTCAGTTAAAGAAGCTATCCGGATGGGTTCAGAAACTTTCCACAACTTGAAAGCGATCTTGAACGAACGCGGTTACTCGACTGCCGTTGGTGACGAAGGTGGTTTTGCACCTGACTTGAAGAACAACGAAGAACCATTCGAAATCTTGGTTGAAGCTATCGAACGTGCCGGTTACAAGCCTGGTAAGGATATTGCCATTGCCTTTGACTGTGCCGCTTCAGAATTCTACAACGAAGAAACTGGCAAGTACGACTTGAAGGGTGAAGGCGAAAATGGGAAATCATTTACTGCCGAAGAATTCGTTGACTTACTTGACAGCATCGTTGACAAGTACCCAATCGTTTCCATCGAAGATCCTTTGGATGAAAACAACTGGGAAGACTGGCAAATGGCAACTGCCAAGCTTGGTAAGAAAGTTCAAATCGTTGGTGACGACTTATTCGTTACGAACACGGACTACCTTGCAAAGGGTATCAAGATGGGCGTTGCTAACTCAATCTTAATCAAGGTTAACCAAATTGGTACTTTGACTGAAACTGTTGAAGCTATCGAAATGGCTAAAGAAGCTGGCTACACTGCCATCGTTTCACACCGTTCTGGTGAAACTGAAGACACGACCATTGCTGACTTAGTTGTCGCAATGAACGCTGGCCAAATCAAGACTGGTTCAATGAGCCGTACTGAACGGATTGCTAAATACAATCAATTAATGCGGATCGAAGACCAACTTGAAAGCACTTCAGAATACAAAGGTATCCACGGCTTCTACAACTTAGACGAAGCTGCACGGAACACCATTACTAGCAAGTAATTTGAAGTTCTAATAGAGACGTCGTTCCCTCTGGAGCGGCGTTTTTATTATACATATTTTAAGGAACATCTGTTTGAGTTTAACGCCTGGACCATGGGAAGTCGTGGTAAAATAAGAGCATGTGTATTTGAGTAAGGAGAGAACGGAATGGATGACTTTCAGCAACAAATCAATGTGTGGTCTGATTGGCAAGGACTGCAAACTAATGCATTAGCTTTTGAACCAGTGCTTCAAAAAATCTATGCCAGTGAAAATGAACCCTACAAAACACCAGAACCAGTTGCCGACCAGTTCGCGGCACGGTTTACCATCGGCCCCACAGAAATTGCAATTTTCCCGCCAAGTGATGTCATGGCTGAAACCCGGGCGTATTATCAAGCGGAACGCTTTGGCCTGACTCGGATGGCGCGCCTTAAGCTGGGTGCACCACGGTTATTACATGCTGGTTTTGTTTTCGATAAGTATCAATTCTATTATGTTATTTATCGGCCATTACAAGGCATTACGCTGACTGAATTCTGCGCGACGGCCAAACCGTTGGCTAAGTCGACACTCGGTCGTCAGATTGGCACGATGTTGACGCAGCTCAATACCGAAGTTGCGACGTTCGGCCCAGAAAGTCAACCAGTTGGCGACTGGCAAGTGTTAGGAAACGACTTCGCAGCTGAACGGGAAGCGTGGTTGGCCCAACATCCAGTGACGCCTAACCAGTTTGTACACGGTAACTTAACCGGTGATAATCTGATTGTGACTAGCGGTGAATTAGGCCTGCAACGCTTTAGCACGGCACATCAAGCTGCTAAGCAGACGGAGCTCGTGCCCTTGATCTTTGACGCGTTCAATGGTGACGCTGAGTTGTTAACTGGCTTTAAGGCCACTTACCAGACGAGCGATTTAGCGACCGACCTGATGTTGGGATTGCTATTACGAGCAGATGGGCCACAACAGATTCAAGCATTATTACCAGAACAGACCGTTACATTGGCTGCGCTTCAACAGAATATTGCAACATTACTATCATAATTTGGAGGGGGACTCGCTGTGGCACAACGGCCGCACAATATCAAACAACATTTTGACTTCACACGCTTTAGTTCAATCGGCCGGGCATTGATTGTCGGCGTGATTGCGGGGTTCGTCGTTAGCATTTTTCGTTTCAGCATTGAACAGGGCTTAAAGTTCGTTCAATGGGCTTACGGACAAATTCATGCCAATTGGCTGCTACTGATTCCTTGGCTGATTTTAACAGTGCTAGTTGCCGTATTCGTCGGTTGGCTGGTCAAAAAGGAACCCAACATCAAGGGCTCCGGGATTCCACAAGTCGAAGGGCAGTTAGCCGGTGAGTTAGACTACGGCTGGTGGTCGGTCCTGTGGCGGAAGTTCGTTGGTGGCGTGCTGGGCATTGGTTCTGGCTTATTTCTGGGGCGTGAAGGACCGTCGATTCAATTGGGCGCTACGATTGGCCAAGGGGTCGCTGCCAAGCTCCGTCAGACGGGTTCGAATCGGCGCTCACTGATTGCCGGTGGTGCTGCTGCGGGGCTCTCAGCGGCGTTCAATGCGCCAATTGCCAGCACGTTGTTTGTGCTTGAAGAAGTTTACCATAACTTCTCACCAATTATCTGGACGACTGCATTAGTGAGTGCGATGGCTAGCGACTTTATTTCGCTGAACTTTTTTGGCCTGGTGCCAGTGTTGCACATCCCTTATGACTATAATTTGCCGTTGAGCCAGTACGGGAATTTAATCGGCCTCGGCATCTTTTTAGGCGTGTTTGGTTATCTGTATCAAAACGTCACGTTGACGATGCCCAACTGGTACGCGAAGTTGCGGTTGCCGAGTTGGTTCGATGGGTTGATCCCGTTTCTGCTGGTGATCCCGATTGGCTTACTGTGGCCACAACTATTAGGTGGCGGTAATGCGGTTATCTTGAATTTAGCCGCTGCTACGCCAGCATTAATTGCCTTATTAGGGATTTTTGTCTTGCGCTTCAGCTTTTCGACGATTTCATACGGGTCCGGGTTGCCCGGCGGTATTTTTCTACCGATTCTATCGTTAGGGGCCATTCTAGGGGCGATTTATGCCCAAGTCATGGTCATGTTGGGCTGGATGCCGACTAACTTGATTCCCAATTTTATTATTTTTGCGATGGCCGGCTACTTTGCTGGGATTGGGAAAGCCCCTTTACCGCGATTCTGCTAATTACCGAAATGGTCGGGACGCTGCACCATTTGATGCCGTTAGCCGTTGTCTCGATGACGGCCTACTTAGTAGTGGACCTCTTAGGCGGGGCACCCATCTATGAAGCCTTATTGGAAAAGCTCATTCGGCCACGGATGCCCGAGCACAGTGGCGTTCAGGACCGGCTCGAATTGCCGATTTTTGAAGGCTCTAAGTTGGAAGGACACCAGGTTCGTGATTTTAAATGGCCAGCAGAGTCGCTGTTGATTGCGATTCGTCGTGGTGAACAACAGGTGATTCCACATGGGGATACCTTGATGCGCGCGGGGGATACCTTAATTATCTTAACCGACCGCGATAACCGTGCTTGGGTTCGCCATCAAATCTCGCATTTGACAGTCGCGACGCCCTGAGTACTGAACAAACCAACGAATTGTCCAGGATACTGGAAAAACAAGGCAAAATATGTTAAATTGTTATAGACATAGCGGACTCTTTAGGAGGCACATTTCTTGTATAATTTATTGTTAACGTTAATACTGGTCATTTCCGTCTTGATTATCATCGCGGTAATGATGCAACCATCCAAAACTAATGATGCCATGTCTTCATTGACCGGTGGTGCTGATGACTTGTTCGCCAAGCAGAAGCCCCGCGGTTTTGAAGCGTTCATGCAGAAGGTAACCGTGGTATTAGGAATCGCTTTCTTTATCCTAGCGTTAGCTCTAGCATGGTACTCATCGAAGTAATTGACCGTCCTCCTGTGATTTCAGGAGGATTTTTTTGAAATTTAGCGAGGAAACACGTTAGATATTCGTGAGTGGACTTGTCCTCATTATGGTATTAGCCATGACCGGGACATTAGCGCTACTAAGAATATCTTAAGTGCTTAACCGACTAATTAGGCGCGGGATGCGCCATAGTAAATAGCCGTAACCTCTGCACAAGTGCTAGCCACTGATGTGTAAGTTAGCGGTGTTCCTAGAAGCTCGGTCATTTATGGCCGAGTAGTTCACGAAAGTTGGTGGTAATGATGTTAAAACAACCGGAACCATTTTACTTTGAACACGGTGAACGGGCCGTTATCTTACTCCACGCTTATGCTGGCAGCGCCAATGACGTGCGGATGTTGGGGCGGACGCTGGAACGGTCTGATTATACCGTGTACGGCCCGCAATTCAGTGGTCACGCGACGAATGATCCGCGTGATATTTTAGCCCAAACACCCGACCAATGGTGGCAAGATACCCAACAAGCAATATCATTTCTACGGCAAAAAGGCTATACTGAAATTAGTATCTTTGGCCTTTCATTAGGGGGGATTTTTGCGACTGCTGCGTTGGAACGTGATCCGCAACTACTAGGTGGTGGGACGTTTAGCTCACCGCTATTTGCGGGTAATCGCAGTGATGTCGCCGAAATGTTCATTACGCTTAGTCACCATCAGTTGGCGCATAGCCAATTTTCACTGGCCGAACGGGAACAAATCTTGGCAGTACTGCCAGAACTCGTCCAGCAGCAGTTACAAGCCGTTAATACCTTTACTGAGCAAGAGGTTACGACCAAGTTAGCCAACGTCACACAACCGTTTTTCATTGGTCAAGGCGGTCAAGATGAATTGATCGATCCGAACGTGGCGCGTCGGCTACAAGCAGCGCTAACGCAAGTGCCCGTTGATTTTCATTGGTATGCCGATGCGGGGCATGTGATTACCGTGAATAATGCCCATCATCAATTAGAACAAGATGTCTTAACATATTTAAAATCTATATATAAATGAGGTAAATGATGTCAGAAGCAAACTTACAAGAACAAATCCTGACTTTTCTGCAGGCCCATCCTGATCGCACTTATAGTGTCGAACAGTTGACGGACGAACTGCATTATACAGGCGCAACCGCCTTTACATTTTTAGTGAAGGAACTTGCGAATATGGAACGCAAGAAACTCGTCAGCACCGACGACCATGACCATTTTAAGTTGGTCCAAGAAACCAAGACCGTTGAAGGGTCATTTCATGGCAATGATAAGGGCTTTGGTTTCGTGCGCTACGATCCAGATTTGCCCGATATTTACATCAATCCCGACAATACGCAGTTTGCATTGACCGGTGACGATGTTGCGGTTGAAATTATTCGGCCAGCCCGTCCTGGTTCAGACCGCGGTCCTGAAGGTAAAATCGTCAGCATCGTTAAACGTAACTACACCCAAATCGTCGGTGCCTACACGCCTAGCTCTGATGAAGCTGGGTTTATTGGAACTGTCGAAATCAAGGACAAGAAGCTCTCTAAATATCAATTATTAATCACTGACCAAGGTCTCCACCCAACTGAAGGTGAAGTAATCATCGCCGAAGTCGCCGCTTATCCGGATGCCCAACATCCAACGCGAATGATTGGGATCGCGAAGCAGGTGATTGGGAGCGTTGATGACCCTGGGATGGACGTCCTTCAAGTGGTCTACCAACACGATGTGCCATCCGTCTTCCCTGAAGAAGTCACGGATGAAGCCAACCGGATTCCAGACTACGTGACGGATGAAGAAAAAGTTGGCCGGGTCGATATTACTGACCAACCATTAGTGACGATTGATGGCGCTGAATCAAAAGATTTGGATGATGCGGTCGTTGCTTGGCGGTTGCCAAATGGGAACTTCCACTTAGGGGTCCACATTGCAGACGTTAGTCATTACGTGACTGAAAACTCTGAGTTGGACCGTGAAGCATTCAAACGCGGGACCTCCGTTTATTTGACTGACCGTGTGATTCCAATGTTACCACGGCGGTTATCTAACGGAATCTGTTCATTAAATCCAGATGTTGAACGGTTGGCCATGAGTTGTGAGATGGAAATCGATCCAACCGGGGAAATCGTCAATCACAAGATTTTCCAAAGTGTGATTCGGTCCCACGCGCGGATGACATATGACGCCGTCAACCAAATTCTGGAAGCCCACGATCCTAAGACGCGTGAAAAGTACGCGGACTTGGTCGATATGTTTGATACGATGGGTGATTTACACCGTATCTTATACAAACACCGTCGGCACCGGGGCGCGATTGATTTTGATGATAACGAAGCTAAGATCATCGTTGATGAAGCGGGTCACCCAATCGATATCCAATTGCGGGTGCGGGGCTTAGCTGAACGGATGATTGAAAGTTTCATGTTAGCCGCTAACGAAACGGTTGCTAAAAATTATAGTCAACTCAAGGTACCGTTTATCTACCGGGTCCATGAAACACCTGATAGTGACCGGATGCTGAGTTTCTTTGAATTTGTCACCAACTTTGGCGTCAGTGTCAAGGGGAGCTCCAAGGATGTTAAACCGAAGATGCTCCAGGATGTTTTGAAGAAGGTCGCTGGCAAGCCGGAAGAAGCCATGGTCTCAGTGATGATGCTCCGGAGTATGAAACAAGCCCGGTATGCTGACCAGTCACTTGGACACTTCGGGTTAGCTGCGCCATACTACACCCACTTCACGTCACCAATCCGGCGTTATCCAGATATGATGGTCCACCGGTTGATTCGGCACTACGCTGAAAACGGGACTGGTGAAGAAGCGCGGGCACGTTATCGGGATAATTTACCAAATATCGCAGAAACGACTTCTGACCACGAACGCCGGGGTATCGATACGGAACGTGACGTGGATTCCATGAAGAAGGCTGAATACATGGCTGACCATGTTGGTGAGACCTTTGAAGCTGTCGTTGATTCCGTCATGAAGTTCGGCTTGTTTGTTGAGTTGGAGAACACCGTTGAAGGCCTTGTCCACATCAGCACGATGGACGATGACTACTACGAATACGTTGAAAAACAACTCGCATTAGTCGGGCGTAAGACGAAGCGGACGTTTAGAATCGGCCAACCAGTCAAAGTTCAATTGATGCGGGTGGACAAGGACCAACGCGAAGTCGACTTCAAGTTGTTGAATCCAGAAGAAGCGCCAAAGACGGATTTATTACCAAAACGGGAACATTCCGATAATTATCGTGGTAATAATCGTCGTGGCGGTAACAATAATTACCACCGTAATGGTAACAACAATAATCGCAACAATGACCGGCGGGGTGGCAATAATAACCATCGCAATGGCAACAGCAACGGCCGTCGTAATAACAATGGTCGTTCGAATAATCACAGTAATAATAATAGTAATCGACGGTCAACTAGTGATCGTCGGCGCTAATTTTTAACTAAGGGGGTGTGCGGCAATGGCCAAACAACACGGTAAGCACCCAGATACCGCCCTCGCTCAAAATCGGAAAGCACGTCACGACTATGCCGTCGAGGACACCTATGAAGCAGGAATCGCACTGACCGGGACGGAAATCAAATCCGTCCGTGATCGGCGTGTGAACTTGAAAGATGGGTTCGTTCAGATTCGTAACGGTGAAGCGTGGATGCAAAACGTTCACATTAGTCCGTTTAAAGAGGGGAATCGCTTTAACGTTGACCCACTGCGTAACCGGAAACTCTTGTTGCATAAGAAAGAAATCAGCAAGCTCGGTGCCGCAACGATGACCAAGGGTGTCACCATCATTCCACTCAAGATGTATCTCAAACACGGGTTTGCGAAAGTCTTGATTGGGATCGCTCATGGGAAACGGGAATACGATAAGCGCCAAGATATTAAGAAACGTGAACAACAACGGCAAATCGACCGGGTCATGAAACATTATTAGACCGGGTATATAAGGACACTTCGACGAGATTTCGTTGAGGGGTCCTTTTTTGCGTCCCTCATTAGACCAGTTGGATTGTAGCTTGAAACGGTCGCTGAGCGGTCGCTGCAGATCGAGCGATGGCGCACATTTAAGATTTTCATCGTTAGCAAACTGAGTTATCAGACTATAAATTAATTTAGCTAATAGCCATATATTAATTGCTTTATATAACGAGTTTATGTTACGTTATAAGTGGATGAATAATTAAAGCAATCGTTAGTTAATGTCATAAATTAAAGACGAACGTTAATTTTATGCCATTCGGATTGGAGACCCGAAAAGTAAACGATACTTTAATGAATCAAAACATGTACAAACTGACACACGGTTATTATCTAGGGGGACATCGATATGCGTCATGTACAAACGGAAAAACAGTATTATAAAATGTATAAAAAGGGCCGTTTCTGGGTATTTGCAGGGATAACGGTCGCAACCATTGGCATTAGCCCAATTATTGGACGTGCAGACCAGGAAAATAAGGTTTCGACTCAGTCAACGACGAGTGCGGCGATGACCAACCAAGCCAGCGTGGCAACAGGTAAAACGGTGGTTTTGAACAAGCAGAATGAGCAGGGGGCTTCACAAGCTCAGACTGATGAGACGAGTACCAAAGGTGAATCAACATCTAGTGCGGAAAATCAGCAGACTGAAAATGTAACCGATTCTAGCAATAACACATCTGGGTCGGCTACGGGACGGGTCGCTATGAAGACTGATACTAGTGTGACCAACGATAATGCACAGTCAAATGCGACTGATACGCAGATGCCTGGCACATCAACAGCAAACCAATCAGCCACTCAGCCGACATCGAGCCACGCGCAAGCTAGCATTACTAATCCAGCTAATGACACTCAACAAGCTACAGTGAATGGCAAACAGACCTCCACAGCAACCACCGAAACTAAAGCGGTTACGACGACAACAACCGACGAGAAAAATATTACGACTGCGAACACCGAACCGGATGCAGCATCACCGACAACATCCACAGACTCGGTGGTCAACCCAGCTGCGACAGCAAAAACGACGGATACCTCGGCCGATGCCTCATCAACGACCAACACTACCGACGCGACGATTAATGCAGTAACCACGTTAACTGAATCTGAAGCGGCGACCAATCAGACACGAACGAACACTGAGTCCACCGTTCAGGACGATTCGAGTACAGTCCCAACAGCTGCCAAGATGAGTCGAGCAGTATTAAGAAGCGTGCAGCCGGCAACCGTAACTTCCAGTGGAACGATTGGAACCAGTGCCTGGACGATGACCGATGATGGCGTACTGACAATTGGTGCGGGCGATTGGTCGAATGCTGACGTGGGATCACTTGTTGGCAATTTCGGCAAACAACTCACCCAAGTCGTGATTGATGGCAAAGTCAATGCTGGCGACGATCTCAGTTGGCTATTTTTCAGTACGTCCAACCTCAAAACGATTCAAGGATTCGAAAATTTGGATACTTCCAAAGTAACGGATTTCAGTCACATGTTCACTAACACGGCGATCAGTGATTTCTCTGGCATTGCGAATTGGGATGTCAGTGCAGGAACGGGCTTTAACAGCATGTTCGCGAATAACAAGTCCCTGCAAACAATTGATTTAAGTCACTGGCAGCTCAATCAGACTAAGCCGGTCAATCTTTTTATGATGTTTAATTCAGATACGGCACTGACCACGATTGATTTGAGTGCTTGGGATACGCGCATGGTGACCAATATTGGCGGGATGTTTGCCGGTGCTGCTAGTGGGACCATGCAGTTGAAATCGGTAGATCTGCATGGTTGGCAATTGCCAAATATGACCAGCATGGGTTCGATGTTTATTTATGATGACCAATTGACCCACGTTGACTTGAGTGGCTGGCAAACTTCTGCCAAATTAACCGACATGAACTACATGTTTCAGGGAACATCTAAACTGACTACCTTGGATTTGTCGGCACTCGACATGCGTTCGGCGACAATGACTAAGATGTTGATCAACCAAGATAATCGGCAAAATTCGGTGCCATTTAATTTACAACAGTTGACCCTTGGCGCGACGAGCAAATTAACGGGTAGTATGTTGCCCGCAATTTCAACGGGGACCGGTTATTCCGGCTATTGGGTCAATCAGGCAGACGCCACGCAGCGCTATGACTCAGCTGGTTTGATGGCCTTATATAATGGCACGACCAATCCAACTGCAACAACTACTTGGGTCTGGGAAACGGCGCCTTCGCAATCTGAGTTAACAGCGGCCGATGTGACGGGACTAATTGCTGGGCCCAATACGACCTGGAAGCTAGCTGATAGCGTTGCGACCTTGAAAGACGTGACCGGTGCTGATATTAGTGCCAACGTTGACGAGGTAGTCAAAGTATTGAGTGTCAACGGAGATACCGCCGTGACGACGGTGGATGCGCAGACGGCTGGCACCTATCAAGTGGCCTTACAATATATTGATGGTTACGGTGTGAAACATGAGGCAACTAGTACGATTGTGATTGCCCCGAACCAGACCAAACTCGTCGGTCGAGCAGTAACGATTAAGATGGGGCCACACGCGGCCTATCAACTGTCAGACTTGATTGATGCAACCCAATCTCTAAATGCTGCGGGTCAGCAATTGAGTGCGGCGGAAATTGATCGAATCACGGTCAGCGGTCTCGATATGAGCCAACCAGGCACACGACAAGTAACCCTAGCTTTCACGGATGACACTGGCCAGCGCCACACGACTGAGGTGCCCGTCACAATGATTGCGAGTCAAGCGACCTTAGCTATCCAGGATAGTACGATTGGTATTGGTCCTAATCAGACGAGCTGGGATTTTCATGATTATCTGACCCATGTCACTGATTTTGACGGCCAGATGATTGCGCCAGAACAATGGGACGCTTTGAATATCGTGGCTGACAAACAACCCGACTTAAAGACGCCAGGTACCCAACGGATTACGTTGACCTACACGGATGCGCTAGACAACGTGCATACTGTGACAACGACGGTCAACGTCGTAGCGTCTGCGGCAACCCTCAACAGCCAACCAGAAGTGATTGTGTTCGCTGATAAGGCTGCTCAGGTGAGTGCTAAGACACTGGTCACTGAGTTGACGGATGTGACTGGTACAGCATTGACTGATACAAGTGCGGTCACAATGCAGGGGTTTGACGCGAAGACTAGTGGTCCGCAAACCGTAACGCTGACTTACACGGACGCTTATGGCAATGTGTTAACGACGCAATCAGTTGTGACGGTCGATTTTGCGACGATCAGTGGGAAAAACACGACGTTAATCGCTGGGCCAACCGCTACTTGGAATTATATAGACAACATTGAGACGCTCACGGACTCGAATGGCCAAACGATTGATGCACAACAGGCCAAGCTCAGTTATGATCAGCCTAATTTAACGAGCGCCATGGTGGGTGTCCCGCAATCAATTACACTGACTTATACCGATGACCTCGGCCAGATACAACAAGTTACTGTTGTAGTAACGACGCAAGCGTCCAAAGCTGGCATCACTGCCAAGGCTGACCAAGTAATTTGGCCGCATGAAGTGACCAATCTCAAGGCAACGGACTTAGTGGCCAATGTTCAGGATGCAACCGGACAAACACTCACTAATTTGGCGGCTGGCCAATTGACGATGAGTCCGGTTACTGCCGACCGTGCTGGCGCTCAATTAGTCACGCTCACATTTATGGATGAAGTGGGTAACTTGAAAACTACACAATTAAAAGTGACTGTCGATCAAGCAACGATCACGACGCAACCGACGACGGTTATTGCTGGGCCAACTGCGACTTGGCAGTATTTGGCCGCAATTCAACAAGTGAGCGATGGAATGGGCCAGCCGATTGAGGCGACGACTGCCAATATTCAGTTGCTTAATCATCCGGATTTGAGTACTGCCAAAATTGGGCAACCGCAGACTGTTCAATTTCGTTATTTAGATTCATTAGGTCAGCAACATATCGGCCAGTTTGACGTGACAACGGTCGCTAGTCAAGCGGTCTTGGTCGGACAACCGGTCAGTTTGATTGTTGGTCCTCAGACCACTTGGCAGCTTGATGACAGCATTGATGGGGTCCATAGTCTTGCGGCTAATGGGCAAGCACTGACTGCCGCACAGCTTAAACAAGTGACGACTGACAGCCTGCCAGATTTAAGTACGCCGGGGACGTATCAGTTAACGTTACGATACCTTGACGAAGCGGGAAACCTAGTCATGGGTCAAACGATTGTCACGGTTGCCGCGAGTCAAGCAGCGATTCAAGTCCACGACAGTCAATTGACGGTCGGTACTGCTTGGCAAGCTGCGAATAACCTCGTGCAAGCGGTTGATGCAACAGGCCAAGCGCTCGCGCTAACTGATTTGACCGTGACTGGTAAAGTCGATACTCAGACGGCTGGTCGTTATCAGATGACTTATGCCTACACGGATGCAGTCGGTAATACTGTCAGTGAAACGGCACAGATTACCGTCGTCGCAGCACCGGTTAATCCCGACGAAAATGGCAACGGTGACGAGGTAAAGCCGGATGAACCAGATTCAGATGGTGGTCAGACTAAGCCCGATGACAATAATCCTGATCAATCCAAACCAGACGATGGTGCGGATAATACGAAACCTGGCACGGAGGATACAGATAGCCCTAAACCAGATAACGATACGGATGACACCAAACCCAATACGGGTACAACCAATCCAGGTGGCAATGACCAGGAGACCAGCACGCAACCTGATGTGATTCCCGATGATCAGTCGACACATGAGACGACACAACCGGAAACGAACCATCCTGGTCAGACGTCAGCTAGCCGGCCAGGTCGAAGCCGGCCAACTGCGACTGTTCGACCAGCGAAAACGACCCAACATCATAGCAATGGTGGAGGCACCGCTAAGACACTGGTCCGGTCGGCAAAAGCGGATGCAATTGCACAAAATGCAACCGCTAACGTCATGTCAACTGATTCGACGCAATCAGCTGAGTCAAATGTAACTAACCGCCATGGACAGTTGCCACAAACGAGTGAAGCAAATACCTCGGTATCCGTGGGCGCAGTCGTATTAGGATTAGTCGGTCTATTAGGCCTTAGTGGACTGGCGTCATGGCGGCGACGCTTCGAGCATGAAGATTAAGCTGATGTTCCGAAGGGTGTACTCGTCATTGGCACGACTAGTCAAACTGAGCTCAAAAGTGCAATTCTAAGGTTCACCATGATTGCTGGTGAGCTAACTAGCAGGCAGAGCTTAAAATAACTATTGTCAAAACGGCAGTCATTTCGTAACTTGAAGTGACTGTCGTTTTGAGACTGATTATTGCCAAAGCCCATTCTGGAAAAGTGAACATTAAGTGTGTGGTGAAACGTTTTCTATCATCACAACAGCTTGGTCAGCCTATTCTACAGATGAGGTTGAGTTATATGGACCTAAGATGACAGGCTCACTAAATTATAAAACGTTAAATTACGGTGCTTTCGTTAGATTCTTTTTTGAAATTGGCATTTAACTTAATTTTATTAAGTTAAACCTCGTTTTTAGCGCCATCCTTAAAGCATAATGAGAAAAAGATAACAAATCGGATTGGTCGTGAGCCATGAATTATGTTATATTTTATGACATACCGTTTCGGTAATTTTTTGAGGAGGTCTCGTCGATGAGAAAGTGGCAAGTTGCGGTTGTCATGTTGTTAGCAGCGTTGGGAAGCTGGTTTGCAGTTGGTACCCAGGCGCAGGCGAAAACATACACCATTGCAACGGATACGACCTTTGCGCCGTTTGAATTTCAGGCCAAGGGTGGTAAGTACAAGGGAATTGATATTGATATTTTAAAAGCGATTGCTAAAAAAGAAAACATCAATTATAAACTTAAAGCGATCAGTTTTGGTGCCGCCGTTCAGCAGCTTAGTGCAAACCAAGTTGACGGGGTGATTGCCGGAATGAATATTACGGCCGAACGTAAGAAGACGTTCGATTTTTCGAATGCTTACTATACGTCTGGCGTCGTCATGGCGGTCGCGAAGGATAGTAAGGTCAAGAACTTTAAGCAGTTGAAAGGCAAGACGGTCGCGTTGAAGACTGGGACGGCCGGTGCTGCTTATGCGAAGTCGATTCAAAGCAAATATGGCTTTAAAATCAAGTATTTCAATGATTCCAACAATATGTATAACGACGTGAAAGTCGGTAACTCGGCAGCCTGTTTTGAAGACTACCCCGTGATGTCATATGGGATTAAAAATGGGATTCAATTGAAGATCGTGACCAAGCAATATGCCGCTGGTGACTATGGCTTTGCCGTTAAAAAGGGTAAAAATGCCGAACTGTTGAAGAAGTTCAACGCTGGGCTGAAGGCCATCAAAGCGGATGGAACTTACAAGAAGATCGTCAATAAGTACTTGAATTCCAGTGAATCATCATTGACTGGTGAAACAGCCAGCAGCCGGACCTTTATCGGTTTGTTCACGCAAAACCTTGATACAATTGGTTCTGGGTTATGGATGACTTTGGAATTAACGGTTATTTCAATTATTTTAGCCACGATTCTTGGCCTCATCCTCGGAGTGCTCGGCGTTATGCCTGGTAAAGTTGGTCCAGCAATCTCTAGCACGATCATTTATATTTTCCGGGGGATGCCACTGATGGTGCTGGCTTTCTTCATCTACATCGGGTTCCCAGATCTGATTGGGCACGGGTTTAAGATTCCAGCGTTCATCGCCGGGATGATTACGCTGATGCTGAATGAAGGGGCCTATACCGGGGCGTTCGTCAAAGGGGGCTTTGCGGCCGTTGATGATGGTCAAATGGAAGCGGCGCGCTCACTGGGCTTACCTTACTGGACGGCGATGCGCAAGGTCATCATGCCTCAAGGAATTCGGATTATGATTCCGTCATTTATCAACCAATTTATTATTACGTTGAAGGATACGTCGATTCTGTCCGTTATCGGGATCGTTGAATTGACTCAAACTGGGACGCTGATTATCGCCCGGAACTTTGAAGGGTTCAAGATTTGGCTGATGATTGCGATTATTTACTTGGTTATCATTACGTTATTAACATGGTTATCTAACTGGGTTCAAAGGAGGATTAACTAGGCATGGCGAAAGTAAGTGTCAAAGATTTGCATAAGAGTTACGGTGACAACGAAGTCTTGAAGGGGTTAAACCTCGAAGTTCAAGATAACGAAGTCGTTTGTATGATTGGGCCCTCTGGTTCCGGTAAGAGTACGTTCTTGCGCTGTCTTAATGATTTGGAAGTGCCAACGCAGGGGCAAGTCGTGATTAGTGGCTACGACCTATCTGACAAAGGGACCAACATCAACTTAGTGCGTGAAAACATAGGGATGGTGTTTCAACACTTTAACTTATTCCCGCACTTATCGGTGTTACAAAATATCACCTTAGCACCGACTCAGCTTAAAAAGGAAACCCAACAAGAAGCCGAAAAAACGGCGCGTGATTTGTTAGCGACGGTTGGGTTGTCTGATAAAGCTGACGCAATGCCGAAATCATTATCTGGTGGGCAAAAGCAACGGGTCGCCATCGCCCGCGCGTTAGCAATGCATCCCAAAATCATGCTATTTGATGAACCGACGTCTGCCCTGGACCCTGAAATGGTCGGCGATGTCTTGGACGTTATGAAGAAGCTAGCCGCCGATGGAATGACCATGATTGTGGTCACACACGAAATGGGCTTTGCCAAAGAAGTCGCAGACCGCGTTGTCTTCATGGCTGACGGCCTGATCCAAGAAACGGGTAAACCTGCGGATGTCTTCAATCATCCTAAGAGTCCCCGGCTACAGGACTTCCTCGAGAAAGTTATTAATGTTTAGTGAATAAGATATTTGATTGGCACGTCTCATGATGGAGGCGTGCCAATTTTTTAAGCCTTACACGTGTTGTGCTAGTTATTGGTATTAAAAATGATCAAAACGTGCTAATTATTAAGTTCAAAAGCAACCAGCTGAGGCCCACTGGAAACAAAACGAATTAGCGTAAACCTGATTTGATAGCTGCGTCCTACACCGGCTTCCAGGCATTTCTGACAACGCTGGAACGCGATGGACACAGATTTAAGCCGACAAACCACGTCTTAAATACTGGTCTTCCATGTCTCCTGCGATATGGATGAAACGTGTTCGGGTCAGACTGGGACTTCCGGTTAGCTACGCCAGAACGCCAAGCGGAAGTTCACCGCTTAACGCTCTAGCTAGGCTAATCCTCAGTCCCAACCCGTCTGAACCTCACACTCTAGGAGCCGCTGAGCATTGTCAGAAACACCTTCCAGCCTGGATGGTATTCGAAAGGCGGACATGTGCGGACCCCACCTTTGAGGAGTTGGTCGTTGACACTTAAGTAAACAGCTATTTGACATCTAACTGTAAAACTTGGGCCACTAGTCGCCATGTTGGCAGACTCGTGTTGGCGAAACAGCAGCGTTGCAGAAACGTTAAATGGGTCTTGTCAAATCACATAAAATATCAAACTCTAGCAGTTAAACGAAAGGCAATTCTAGCGACTTCTTTCAAGATTAGTTACTATTGAAGTTAATGAATAATCTTCCTAGCATTTAAATGCCATAAATCATCATCCATGATGATTCAAAAGTTTGCATGAAGAGCCAGCCCCGGAGGTCGGAATAAGACGCGCCCCGGCTGACGAACAGGAATCCATTGATTGGCACGTTTTACTCATGATTCATGACAAATTAACTGGCACAAGGTGTGATTTATGATTGTCTACATGGTCGAACCCGACGCGACCGTCTGGGACGCTGTTTGTAACTGTGCGCGCCAAGCACAGTAAAATGCCGTCTCACGACTAGGCATGCTATACTAAATGTGAAATGAGATGAAGCCATGAAAAATTTAGTCGCTGAGCTAAAGAATGAACGTGACAAGCAATTATCAGGAAGTTTATATTACTGGACACAAATATTGTTTTCTTATAACTCGAATCATATGGAAGGCACACAGTTGACTGAAGATCAGACACAACAGATTTTTGATACGGGAACGGTTTTTGCCAATGACGGGCAGGCAATCAAAGTTGATGATGTCCTAGAAACAGCTAACCATTTTCGCGCTTTTGACTATCTTTTAGATACTGTTGAGGTACCGGTAACCAGTGCGTACGTCTTCGAATTACATCGCATTCTCAAACGCGCGACCAGTCAAGAAAATGATGCCAAGTATCATGTGGGCGGCTTCAAAATAGTGCCGAATCAGATTGGCTTTCTCGATGCCACGGAAACGACTAGTCCCGCAGATACCCCTCAAGTGATTGCTGACTTGTTTTCAGAGTGGGAAGCTTCAGGCCAAACAGGTCGTGATTTGAGCGCCATCGCCAAATTTCATTGGCAGTTTGAAAGGATTCACCCATTCAGTGATGGCAATGGCAGAATCGGACGCTTATTAATATTCAAGGAACTTTGCCGAAGTGGGGCGGTCCCATTGATTATCCGTGAAGACACTAAACCTTATTATTTGCGTGGGTTAAAGACCTTTAAAACGATACCTGGGTATTTAATTGATACGCTAGGGCATGAGCAAGATAATTATCAAGGCATGATTGCCCGCTTCTTCCCAGAACCCAATCATGAATTAGACTAAAAAATCTGAACGGCTAAATTCAACATTTAACCGTTCAGATTTTTTGGCTATTATCAGTACTCGTCAGTGTGAACCGCGTCCGCAGTTATAGTGTTGGGCGACTTTATCATGGGGCGTCAGGGTGTAGTTGCTTTCACCAAAACTAACTTTAAGGCCCTTTTTTGCAACGGGTGTCCGGGTGCGATTTGTTGGCTTTTGCCAATGGTCGAGAATCGCTGCAATGCAGATACAGAGCGGTTCAGTGGTCGGCTCGGTGATGGCTAATTCGAAGGCTTCACCGTTCGTCGTGACGACTGGCCGCATCGTCATCACTAATTCAGTCCCGTGATAAATGCGGTAGCTTTCAGCGTTTAAACTGCCCATGATGATCCAGCGAAGTTTGCGAACGTAGAGCATCTCGTGCCAAAAACCGAGCGTTTTACTGATGGAGCCGACGTTTTGGCGATTATAGTACAAATCAAATTTTGGTAATAAGCCCAGAGTCGTTTGTCGAATCTCGGCCAGTAGTTCACCTTGGATGGCATATAGACTGAGCGCATCTTGGCGTCGCCCCCAGCGTCCGACTAAGAGGTAGTGGGATTGATTATGCGCGTCGCGAACAATCCGAGCACCTTGGGCGAAGCTATTGCGGCTGAAATATAATTTACGCATCTTCAACCTCCGTTTTCCGGAAACTATTGTTTCGCAAGCACCTCGAGAATCGCTTTGCCCACGCCATCGTTGACGTTGGTATCCGTGATGTAGCGCGCCAGTTGTTTGACTTCAGGACTGGCATTGCCCATCGCGTAGCTGACACCAGCGAGTTCGAGCATCGAGACGTCGTTGTTATTGTCACCAATCGCCATCACGTCACTCATTGGCGTGTTGAGCATGTTGGCGTAGCGTTCGACCGCGATCCCTTTTTGCGCGTTGATGTTATTGATTTCAATGTTGGAAGCGGATGAAGACGTAATCTTAAGCGATGAGTGTTTGGCGAGAATCTCGTCGCTCAGTGGCTTGAGCTTGCTAGGACCTTCTTCACTAAACGCGATAATCTTCATCACGTGCTTAGTCGGGTCGTCTAGTAGCTCGTTATAATTATCCACGTAATTGATGTCCATTAATTCCAAACGAGCAGAAGCAAGTGAGACCGCGATTTTAAAAGTCGTGTCTGTATTCAAGTTGGTTAAAAGATGGGCAATTTGTTCGATTCGTTTGGCTTTGTTATTGGAATAGATTCCGTCGTTGCCCACAACTTCAAAGTAATAGCCTTGAGCCGTTAACGTATGGAATACAGCGCGGGCAACGCTATTCGTAATTGGCACCATGTCGAGCATCTTGCCGGAAGCATCATATACTTCGGCACCATTCAACGTAATGAGTGGGGCGGTAATTCCCTGGGCAGCCAGGAGCGGTTGGGCTTCGGAAAAGCGGCGTCCGGTGGAAACGATAAAGTGCACGCCTTGCTGTTGTGCTTGACGGATGGCGTCAGCGTTAAAATCAGAAACGACCATTTCATTGTTGAGTAACGTTCCGTCCATGTCAGAGGCGATAATCGAAATCATGTTGTCACATCCTTAGTTGTCTTAATAATTACATTCTAACATGTTTGGGTCTGAATACAGAATTATTATCATTACCGGTTTTGGTTATGATACAATAAAACGAGAGGTGTTAAGGATGAAAGCGTTTATTCATACGGACTGGTGGGACGTCTTAAAACCGGAGTTTGAGAAGCCCTATTACCACCAATTGCACGAATTTTTGAAAAATGAATACCGAACGAAAAATATTCACCCGGACATGTACAATATTTTTCAGGCCTTTGAATGGACGCCATTTGCTGACACAAAGGTCGTTATTTTAGGTCAGGATCCGTATCATGGTCCTGGTCAGGCGCACGGATTGAGCTTCTCCGTGCTACCCGGAGTGGCGGTACCGCCATCATTAGGCAATATTTATAAAGAATTACAGGATGATGTCGGCTGTACACCGGTCGAGCACGGGTACTTAGAGAGCTGGGCCAAACAGGGCGTGTTGTTGTTGAATTCCGTCTTAACGGTCCAAAATGGGGTCGCTTTTTCACACGCGGGCAAAGGCTGGGAACGGCTAACGGACGTTGCTATTCAGCGATTGTCAGAACGGGAGACGCCGGTCGTCTTTATTTTGTGGGGCAAGGCCGCCCGTTCGAAAATCAAACTGATCAACACGCAGACCAACGTGGTGTTACAAGCACCGCATCCGAGCCCGTTATCAGCTTACCGTGGCTTTTTCGGTTCGAAGCCATTTTCCAAAACAAACATTGCGTTAACATCCTTTGGCGAGCAGCCAATTAACTGGCAGTTACCAGAACACGTCAATCTCGAGCATTAATTAATTTATTGGAGGGTTATCACATGGATTTATTCGAGTCATTATCACAAAAGATTACTGGTCAAGATCAAACAATTGTTTTTCCTGAAGGCACTGAACCCCGAATTGTCGGCGCCGCTGCACGGTTAGCAGCGGATGGCTTAGTTAAGCCGATCGTGTTAGGCGCAACGGACAAGGTTCAGGCCGTGGCTAAAGACTTGAACGCTGATTTAGCAGGTGTTCAAGTCCTTGATCCTGCGACATACCCGGCTGAAGATAAACAAGCAATGCTTGATTCACTGGTTGAACGGCGTAAGGGTAAGAACACACCAGAACAAGCTGCTAAGATGTTAGAAGATGAAAACTACTTTGGCACGATGCTCGTTTACATGGGCAAGGCTGACGGGATGGTTTCTGGTGCCGTGCACCCAACTGGTGATACGGTGCGTCCAGCCTTACAAATCATCAAGACCAAGCCAGGTTCACACCGCATTTCTGGTGCCTTCATCATGCAAAAGGGTGAAGAACGGTACGTCTTCGCGGACTGTGCCATCAACATTGATCCCGATGCAGATACGTTAGCTGAAATTGCGACCCAGAGTGCGGCGACTGCCAAGGTCTTTGATATTGACCCGAAAGTCGCAATGCTGAGCTTCTCGACTAAGGGTTCTGCCAAGGGCGACATGGTCACTAAAGTTCAGGAAGCAACGGCCAAGGCACAAGCGGCTGCCCCTGAATTAGCGATTGATGGTGAAATGCAATTCGACGCCGCCTTTGTTGAAAAGGTCGGGTTACAAAAGGCGCCAGGTTCAAAAGTTGCGGGTCACGCCAATGTCTTCGTCTTCCCAGAACTCCAATCTGGTAACATTGGCTACAAGATTGCGCAACGTTTCGGTCATTTCGAAGCCGTTGGTCCCGTTCTGCAAGGCTTGAACAAGCCCGTTTCTGACTTGTCACGTGGTTGCAGCGAAGAAGATGTCTACAAGGTCGCCATCATTACCGCGGCTCAAGGCTTAGCTTAAACGCTGACTTAGTTTGTTAAATGAGGGAAACTTCAGAGCTTGTACTTTGAAGTTTCCCCCGTTTTTTCTATAATAAGAGCAGTCAAGCTGTAAATAGGATGAGGAGTTGGAAGAATATGGAATCAATCACGGTAACGTCGCCGGAAGGGACCATGCAAGTCGGGGCCAAACTTGGGCAGTTAGTTCAACCAGGAGATCTAATCTTACTAGATGGTGACCTGGGTGCTGGCAAGACCACTTTTACGAAGGGGTTAGCGAAGAGTCTCGGCATCCCGAATAATGTCAAAAGTCCGACGTTTACGCTTATTCGTGAATATCATCAGGGCAGATTGCCACTGTATCACATGGACGTTTATCGGCTAGAAGATGGTGGCGCGGAAGATTTAGGTTTGGATGAGTATTTTGATGGTGATGGTGTCAGTGTTGTTGAATGGTCACAATTTATTGCTGAGCTGTTGCCCGCAACCTACTTGAGAATTGCCATCAGCCGTGACACGGACGCTGACGATCAACGTGTGATGACATTCAAACCGCAGGGCGACCATTATCAACACCTGGTTGATCAATTGAAGGAGTGACAACCATGGCAGAAGAAGTTGTCGACGTTCGTCCGGCTGAAGTGACGGATGCAGCGCAATTATTGGCGTTGTTAGCGCAACTGGGACGTGAGAGTAACACGTTCACGGTTGATGATGGCATCGAAGAATTAAGTGAAACGGATGAAGCGGAACAGATTGAACGCATCAGCGGCACCACGACCAACGTCATTTTTGTGGCGGTGCTGGGAGATCGACTGATTGGCGTTAGCACCGTTCAGGCCAGTACGGATTTTAGTGCTGCGCAAGGTGAAGTCGGAGTCGCCGTCCTCAAGGAATTCTGGGGAATGGGACTCGGGACCGCGTTAGTCGAAGAAATCCTTGATTGGGCCCGCAATTATAGTTCACTCGAGCGACTCGTTTTGACGGTCCAGCTACGCAACACCCGTGCCGCCAAGTTGTACCAACACTTAGGGTTTGAAAATTGTACGGCCACCAGTTATGAGGTCGTCGACCCGACTGGCCAGCGGGTGGCCGCAATCGATATGAGCCTTTGGGTCTAGACTGGCTTGAATTGCACAAAAAAAGCCCAGCAATTGCTGAGCGATGATTGATGGATGTGATTAGCCCTGAACGCGGACGAACGGTTTGAGCTGTTCGGTGCCGAAAGTTTGCGCCTCAGTTAATAGAATATTGGCGCAGGCCAGGCTATCGTCTAAGGCGTTGTGATGATGTTGAAGCTCGATATCAAGTGCACGGCAGAGCGTGTCAAGCTTATGGTTCGGCAGTTCTGGGTAGAACTTCTTACTCGTCTTGACCGTATCCATGGATAGGTATTCGGGTGCGCTGATGCCATAGTGTGCGAGCGTATTGCGTAGCACCCCAATATCAAATGCGGCGTTGTGTGCAATCACTAACCGATCACGCTGGAAGAATGGCGCAATGTGCTGCCAGACTTCCGGAAACTTCGGTGCATCGGCGACGTCTGCTTCATGAATCCCATGAATTTGAACGTTACGCCAGAAGAAGTCACTTTCCGGTTTGATGAGGGTATAAAACTCATCACTGATTTGATTGTTCCGGACGACGGTCAGTGCGAGTGAACAGGCACTATCCCGTTTGGCGTTCGCCGTTTCAAAGTCCATTGCGACAAAGTTCAAAGTTGCCACCACCGTTTCTAAAGAATAGCTTTATCGTACAAAGCTTGCGGTAAAATTTCAAGTTAACGGTTCGGTAAAATAATATCAAGTTCCACTGGGCAGTGATCGGAACCGAAGACGTCGTTAAGAATGCGGGCGTTGAGGAGTTGACCGTCCAATTGTTGCGAGGTGATGAAGTAGTCGATGCGCCAACCAGAATTATTGTCACGAGCATGACCACGATAGCTCCACCAGGAATAAATATCCGTTTGGTCGGGATAGAAGTGACGGAACGTGTCCGTGTAACCGTTCGCTAAGAGGCGGTCAAACTTGCCCCGTTCTTCATCGGTGAACCCGGCACTATGATGATTGCTGCGCCAGTTCTTCAAATCGATATTTTCATGGGCGACGTTCAAATCACCACAGAAAATCAGCGGCTTATTGGCGCTTAGACTATTGATGTAAGTTAAAAAGGCGTCTTCCCAATGCTGGCGATAATCGAGGCGTTTCAATTCGCCACCGGAATTAGGCGTGTAGCAAGTCAGCACATAGTAATCGGCGTACTCTAAGGTAATGACGCGTCCCTCAGTATCAAATTCTGGTACCCCGATGCCATAGGTGACATTCAGCGGGGTGTGCTTGGTGAAGATCGCGGTACCTGAGTACCCCTTACGTTCCGCGTAGTTCCAATACTGTTGATAACCGGGAAAGTCGAGGTCGATTTGACCCGCTTGTAATTTGGTTTCCTGCACGCAGAAAAAGTCAGCATCCTGTTCATTGAAAACATCAATGAAGCCATGCTTGACGGCAGCGCGCAGTCCGTTAACGTTCCAAGAAATAAGTTTCACGTGAATTTCAGACCTTTCGAGTCATTTACAACTATTGTAACACGGTCAGCAGTCATGATTGGGTCGATTTGTCATGGGATGCGATGTGTCATTAAGTTCAAAAGCGGCCAGCGTAGACCGCTGGAACGAAAGCGAGTTGGCGTAAACTTGCTGTTGTAAGCGTCCTAGGCCGGCTCCCAGGCATTCTGGGCAATGGCCGTGACGTGGTGGACACAGATTTAAGCCGAAAACCACGTCTTAAATACTGGTCTTCCACATTAGCTGCAATATGGATGAAACGTGTTCGGGTCAGACTGGGACTTCCGGTTAGCTACGCCAGAACGTCAAGCGGAAGTTCACCGCTTAACGCTCTAGCTAGGCTAGTCCTCAGTCCCAACCCGTCTGAACCTCACACTCTGAAAGGCACTGGGCCTTGCCCAGAATACCTTCCAGCCTGAATCCTATTCGAAAGGCAGACATGTGTGGACTCAACTTTAAATGAACTGGTCGTCGATTTTTAGTATCCAGTCATCTTGTCATTCAACTGTAAGATTGGCTTCTGACGAAAGCTATTGTACTCATGTTCAAATTACCGGATTCAATAGCAATGCTGAATGTTATCATAATCTTCTCCAGTTGGTCTGAGATGGAAAAGTATGAAATGCTAGATGGGTGGCAAATCCTTTGTCTAACTCTAAGAATAGTTCCATCAAAATTGATCAATAATCTTCAGACTACTAGATCAGTTTTTTAATCGGACAAGTATTTGAGTTCAATAAATCATGGTTGATGCTGATTTAAAATTTGCACGAAGGCCCCGACGCCTAATGTTCAGTGGCCAATTGTACCAAAATAGGTGGCCGTTCATCCGCCATTCGAGCGGCTTCCCGACTGGAGGGGCCGGCGGACAATGCTCAGTAGCCAAATTATTCTTAGCCGGAAGTGGGTTGCTTCCGGCTTAGAATAAGACTCGTATTTGAAATTGCGCAGTGGGTTTCTGCGTGAGTTCAAATCGATGTCGGCTTACGTTCCAGCAATTGTCAGCCGGCCCTGGAAGTCGGAATAGGACGCTCGTCGGCTGACGAACAGCAAGCCAGCTAACTAGCATACTTTAATCATGATTCATAAAACGTCATAATCAGTCAAAAAACAAGTTACGGGAGGATTCTATATGTTAAAAATTGGTGTACTGGGGTTAGGCAATATCGCGCAAAAGGCGTATCTACCAGTGATGGCAGCGATGCAGGATCAGTATGAATTTCATTTGACCACACGCAATGCGGAAAAGCGGGCGAAGTTGGCAGCCATGTATGGGTTTCAACACACGCACGCGACGTTGGAAGAATTAATTGATACAAAGCCGGATGCGGTATTCGTGCATACGCCAACTCAGACGCATGGTGCGATCATCAAGCAGTTGTTGTTGGCCGGCATCCATGTTTATGTGGATAAACCAGTCGCAACAGACTTACAAGTCGTCCAGAATTTATATGATTTAGCAGCTGCTCGTCACTTACTATTGACCTGTGGTTTCAATCGCCGCTTTGCCCCGTTTAATCAGGAGTTGAAGGCCTTGCCAGACAAACGACTGATCGTTGCGGAAAAGGTTCGCGAAGCGGGTGGGCAGGATCCCGAAACAGCGGTTTTTGACTTGATGATTCACATGGTGGATACTGGGTTATTTTTATTGGACGAACCGTTAGCAGACGCTACCGGCCGAATCGTCACGACAGATAGTGGCGCCTTAGCGCAAGGCTACTTAACCGTTCAGACCGCGCACGAACAACTTCAGGTCGTGACGAACATGTACGGCGGCGTAAACTTAGAACAAGTGACGGTCCAAACGGCACAGCAGCGTGCGATGGTCACTGATTTAAGCACGAAAACGGTGTTGACGACGGCTGAACAGCTGACGACTAGTTTTCCTGACTGGACACCAACGCTTGAAAAACGTGGGTTTGCGCCATTGATTCGGGCCTTCTTAACGGCTGTCGCGACTCACGGGGAGAATCCGGTCGCACCGTCGTCCGCGATTACGAGTCACGCGGTGTGCCGTCATTTATTAAGTGACTAAAAAGTGATAAAATTGAATAATGGACTTACAATTTCAACAGGGCCATAGCGTTAGCGTAGCGTTTCAACTTATCGACCCGTTGTCATGGGAAGCTTTTAGACCTGCTAGATTAACGAATACGCTGTGAGACCGGTATATGTTGAAGTAAGTGAATTAAATTGAAACACGAAAGGAACTTTTCACCATGACCCAAGATGTCTTGGCCACTTTTCCAGCCATCGAAATTAAAAAAGATGAATCACTAAGTCATTATACGAATACCAAAACGGGAGGCCCCGCAGATTACGTGGCGTTTCCCAAGTCGATTAGCGAGACCAAAGCATTGATTACCTATGCCAACGAGCAAGGCTTACCCTTAACGGTGATTGGCAACGCCAGCAATTTAATTGTTAAGGACGGCGGGATTCGTGGGCTGACCATTATTTTAACGAAAATGAATCAAATCCATGCCAGTGACAATAAAGTCGTGGCTGAAGCAGGGGCCGCGATTATTGAGACGACCAAGGTGGCTTGTGGTGCCAGCCTGACTGGGATGGAATTTGCTGCGGGCATTCCTGGGAGTGTCGGTGGTGCCGTCTTCATGAACGCCGGGGCCTACGATGGTGAGATGAGCGAAGTGGTTGAGACGGTCACCGTTTTGACGACTTCAGGTCAACTCAAAACGCTAGACAACGCGGATTTGGATTTCGGATACCGCCACAGTAGTATTCAAGATTACGATGACATTGTGGTCTCGGTGACGTTCGGCTTGAAGCGCGGCAATCAGACTAAGATTCAGGCGCGGATGGATGAACTCAATACGTTGCGGGCAGCAAAACAGCCGCTTGAATGGCCGTCTTGCGGAAGTGTCTTTAAGCGACCAACCGGGTACTTTACTGGTAAACTAATTCATGATGCTGGTTTACAGGGCCATCGAATCGGTGGTGCGGAAGTTTCTAAAAAGCACGCTGGTTTCATCATTAACGTCGACCACGCCACGGCGACGGATTATATGGATATGATTCACTACGTCCAAAAAGTTGTATTTGAACGGTTCGGCGTTCATCTTCAAACCGAAGTACGGATTATTGGAGAGGATGTTGACCAAAGTTAGCATTGTCAATTTAACAAAGGAGGCAACCACTTAGATGCCGATTATCGAATTAGTGATTTTACTGGCATGTTTAGTGCTGCTGTCGAATGTGTTGAGCCACTATCTAGTCGCAATCCCGGTCAGTTTAATTCAAGTCGGGCTCGGTCTAGGAGTGGCTTTATTATTAAACGTACAAGTTAAGCTGCAAACAGATTGGTTTATGCTCGTCTTTATTGCGCCAATGCTGTACAACGACGGCAGAGAGTTCCCTAAGCAAGAGCTGTGGGAACTACGCGGGGCGATTTTCGCAAATGCAATCGTGCTCGTTTTTATTACAACCATTTTAGGCGGCTTTTTGATTCACGTCTTGATTCCGACGATTCCACTCGCAGTCGGAATCGCACTGGCCGCCATCCTATCACCAACCGATCCGATTGCCGTGCAGTCGATTTCGGAAGGGGTCAAATTACCGAAAGAAATTTTACACCTGGTTAGCGGTGAAAGTCTGATCAACGATGCGAGTGGCCTGATTGGCTTCAAATATGCGTTAGCAGCCGCCGTCACCGGGACCTTTGTTCTGAGTAAGGCCATCGGCGATTTCTTTTACATCAGTCTGGTCGGGCTAGCAGTCGGGCTGGCGCTGATTACGGTCATTCAGTTGATTCGTGATATTTTGAGACGAGAAGGGATCAACGACATTGTGTTCAACGTCGTGTTACAGATTACGACGCCCTTTGCCATTTACTTCATCGCTGAAGAATGGTTCCATGCTTCAGGCGTTGTCGCCGTGGTTGCGGCCGGCGTGCTGGCACATATTCAAAATTCACATGAGAGTGAAGATGCGCCCGAATTACGACTCGTTACCGAGCGCGTTTGGAACGTCGTCGTTTACTTATTAAACGGAATCGTCTTTTTGATTCTAGGAATTGAACTCCCGGTTGCCACTCAGGCGACGATCAAAGGGGCGCACACGAACACGTTCCATGCGGTCTTCGATGTGTTGATCGTTTGGGGCATTCTACTACTCATTCGGGTCGCATGGACCTATGCGTACATGCTGTTCAATTGGCTGCGGCACCATAAAAAGGTCAAGCCAAGTCTGCGAATCGCCGCGTTATCCGGTTTGTCCGGTGTTCGGGGTGCCATCACGATGGCCGGGGTCTTTACGATTCCGACCGTGATCGCGACTGGCGAAGCCTTTCCAGAACGCTCACTGGTGCTCTTTATTGCAGCGGGGGTTATTATCCTGAGTCTGGTTGCGGCGGCTGCCATCTTACCATTGATGGCGTCGAAGTCGCTGCCATTTGTGACCCGGGGTTCGAGTCCTGATGAAGATGATACTGTTTTGGCTGAAGATTTGGATGAAGCCGAAGATGCGGACGGCGGCTTGCAACAGTTAACTTATAAACAAGCTCGGATTTACATTCTACAATTAGCCGTTCAAAACATCGAGGAACATCGTCGTCCTGAGAATCAGCGCGCCGCGTATGATTTGATCTTAGACCAACAGTTTCAAATTCGGCGGTTAGAAGTGGCGTCCCAGACTGCGGATGAATTAGCACCAATGCTGACGGATGAGTTGCAGCTCCGGTTAGTCGCATTGAATGGCGAACGGGCGGCAGTTCGTGAGTTAATTACGTCGAAGAAAACGACTAAATTAGCGGGGCAAGTTTACTTGCGGCGAATCGACCGCCGAGAACAACGGTTCTTACAAGCGACGCACAAACCAGGACTACCAACCTTGCGCTCATTGCAGTTATTATTTAACCGCGCCATGCAAGGAATTCGCCTCTGGTTGGCGCCAGGGGACAGCGACGCCTTACGTTCGGAACTGTTGAATATTCAGCGGGAGGCTTCGAAAGCGGCCATCAAAGCGTTGTCGCAGTATTTGAAGCAAGCCAATGTCGATGAGCAACAGTTTGACCGCCAAGCCTTGTATCACTTGATCGTGCATTACCGAAACCGCATCGAAAACGCCAAGAATGATCATACCTTGTCGCGTGATGATTATGAGCGGCAACTTCATAGCTTACGAATCAAGAGCCTGGGTGCTGAACGTGCTGGTGTACAACATTTGCTGGAAAGTGGGCAAATCAGTCTGCGCACTGCGGCAAAGTTACGGCAGTTCATTAATTACTCAGAGAACCTATTAATGCTCAATGATATTGAGGCTGATGACGAATAGTTAACTTTTTAGATTGTAAATTAGTAGTTCTACGTTATAATGATGTAAGAGTAGTATTGACGGTAAAAGGTTGGGTCTGCAAAAGAATCATTATTTAAAAGAAGGATAAGGGCGACCTTACAGGGGGACATCATTATGACAGAATCAGAGATACACGAACGTTTTGTAGACACTTATATGCATATTTTGAAGTACGTTGGCGACTTTGTGTCGGTCCCAACGCGGCCGTATAAAATCACGTTTGAAGCTTACACCGTGATGCGGATGATTGCGACAAGTGACGAACCATTGACATTGGTTAAGATTGCGAAAGCTCAACGGGTTTCACGCAGCGCCATCGCACGACAAATCAATGTGTTATTGGACTTAAAGTATATTGAACAGACGACTAACACCAATGACCGGCGCATCAAGTATTTGTCGCTGACGCCGGCGGGAGTCAAAGTTGAAAAGGAAATCACGAAAGCTTCTGAAGAACGCTTCCACCAGTGGGTCCAAGTCTACGGTGAAAAGCGGGCGAGTGATACCTTACGCTATATCAACGATGCTGAACAAAAGGCGACTGAACTGGGCTTTAGCGGGTTCAGTGGCTTGCATGATAAGCGGGGCCGGCATACCGAATATAGTGATCCAAAAGCCAAAAACTAATTAAGAATTAGTTAAATTTTAAGCAATAATAAGAAACACCGTTCAAACGAATGCTTAGTCATCGTTTGAACGGTGTTTCTTTGTTTAATCGGTTGGGTGGTTGTCAGTAGCTGGCATCGTAAACCGCCACGCCGCGTAGATGAGTAGCTGCAGGAGCCACATCATGAGAACGAAGGCGAGCATTTTTGGCGACCACATTTCGAGTAATTGTTTGATAATGTATTGCGGTGTAATCAACAAATAGATTGAATGCAGGCGCATGAAGCGACCAACATAAACACCGATACTTGAGAATAAGAAGAGCGCCGCACAAATCAAAACGCGGTTGGCGGGTAACTTTGTTAAGTGTAACCGCTGCGTCAATTGCTGGGCCACGCGGTCGACGCCCCACGTACCGACGATTGTGGCGACCATCATCGGCCCGACCAAGTAGGCGAAATCCCGCCACATCGGTAAATCAAATCGCAGGAGACCGTTAATACCATAGGGCTTGAGTAAGCTGAGATGGAACAGGTCCGTCATCAGGTAAGGGGCATTCGGGTAGAAAAGCAACCAAATGACCGCAATCAGCCAGAATAGTAATGGGCTTCGCCGCGTTGTCAACCAGAAGCTGAGCTCGATTGGAATATAGGCCAGAATTGAGTTGAGTAGTAAAAAGTGGAACGCGCCGTGCAAATCGAGCGCTGCGAAGACGAAGAATCCCCAGAATGCGAGACGAATCAGCCAACGCTGTAACTTAGTCATTTAGTCACTTCCTTTCACCACCAATTTTAACAGAAATATTAATCAAGCTATATTAAATAACATCAAGCTTAATATTTCTTCAAAATATGACTAAAAACAGTGTCCACCCCTAAATCAATCCGCGAGAAGCGGGTTCCCGTGCTATAATGTGAAAGTAAATGATTTTCATGAGGAGGAGGACTATGACTTTCAATTGGAGCGGTTTGCTGACCTTACAAAACTTCGTCCGGCTCCTTGACATTCTGGCAGTCTGGTTTGTCATTTATGAGCTGATCGTCTTGTTGCGAGGAACCAAAGCCGTACAACTATTTCGCGGCATCGTGGTCATTGCGGTCATTAAAGCCATTAGTGTGTTGATTGGTCTGGACACGGTTTCGTGGATCATGGACCAAATTATTAATTGGGCGGTTATTGCAATGGTCATCATCTTCCAGCCCGAAATTCGGCGTGGGCTAGAACATTTAGGACGAGGCTCCATGTTTGCCCGTGGAAAACGTCAAAATGAAGACGAAGAGCGGATGATTGCCGAATTAGATAAAGCCATTCAATACATGGCCAAGCGGCGTATCGGTGCTCTAATGTCCATTAAGATGGACACTGGTTTGGAAGATTACATCGAGACTGGAATCGCACTGGATGCCGATATCACGGGTGAATTATTGATCAATATTTTCATTCCGAATACCCCCTTGCATGATGGTGCGGTCATTATTCAAGACAATCAAATCAAGGTGGCGGCAGCTTATCTGCCATTATCCGAAAGTAATTTGATTCCCAAGGAACTTGGGACTCGGCATCGCGCGGCGGTCGGTATCAGTGAAGTGACGGATGCGCTGACCATCGTTATCTCAGAAGAGACGGGTGAAGTGTCAATTACTAAGGATAATGAGTTGATGCGGGGCATGACGCGTGAGAACTACTTACGTTATTTCCGGCAAGTCTTGTTAACGCCTGAGGATTCAACCAAGCAAAATGCGTTCCAAAACTGGTTTGGACGGATTTTCGGAGGAGGTCCCCGAAAATGAAAAAATTTATGAATAGCAATTGGTCGATGCGCTTACTGGCCTTAATTTGTGCCCTGGTCCTGTTTGCTTACGTGAACTCGATGAAGTCGACGCATAATTCAAGTGTGCTGACGAATAGTTCATCCAAGACGACGCTGACTTCCAATCGGAAAGTGACCATTAGTGCGCCACTTGAATTGAACGTCAATAGCACCAAGTACTTTGTGACTGGCTATCCGGAAAATATCAAAGTGACGCTGGAAGGGCCCGCTGCGCTCGTGACGACGACGGCAAACACCCAGAACTTTAAGGTGTACGCGAACTTGTCCAAACTAGCGGTCGGTCGGCATAGTGTCAAAATCGATGTCGATGGGTTGAATAAAGAGTTGAGTTATAGCCTTAGTCAGAAGTATATTCATGTGAATATTCAACCGCGGCGAACGGCGACTTATAAGGTCAGTGCAGATTTTAATAAGGCCAACGTCGCGGATGGTTACGAAGTCGGGACGGCGCGTCTCGGCACCTCGTCTGTCAAAGTGACGGGCGCGGTCAGTGAAGTTAGCAAGGTTGCTAAGGTCGTGGCGGTGGTCAACACGGATAAGAATCTTGAAAAGTCCGTCAACCAACAAGCCATCATTGAAGCTTTGGATGCGAATGGTCAAAACTTGAATGTCGTCTTGACGCCTTCGACCACCTCGGTGTATATTCCAATTACCCAGGCAACGACGACTAAGGATGTGCCGATTGATTTGAAAGCGAGTGGGACGACGACTGCCGATACGAGTTATTCCTTCTCCTCGGATACCAAATCGGTGACAGTGACTGGGACCAAGTCGGCATTAGCCAAGCTTAAGTCATTGCCGGTCAATGTTGATGTGACGGATGTGGATGAAACGACGACTAAGACGGTTAAGGTCTCAGCGAGTGATGAAGATGGCATTTCATCCGTTAGTCCAACGTCGGTCAAAGTAAAAATTACAGTCAAAAAAGATTAATAACGAAATTTTGAAATGAGGTAAATGATAATGAAATATTTTGGTACTGATGGTGTTCGGGGAATTGCGAACTCGGGCTTAACACCTGAGATGGCATTTCGTTTAGGCCGTGCCGGTGGCTATGTCTTAACGGAACATGCGGAAAATAAGGACACCCAGCCACGCGTTTTAGTTGCACGGGATACCCGGATTTCGGGCCAAATGTTAGAAGAAGCCTTGATTGCCGGCTTACTTTCAGCTGGAATCGAAGTGCTGCGTTTAGGTGTGATTACCACACCTGGAGTGGCTTATTTAGTTCGGATCCAAGACGCGGATGCCGGGGTCATGATCTCCGCTTCCCATAACCCGGTTGAAGATAACGGCATCAAGTTCTTTGGTGGCGACGGCTTCAAGTTGTCAGACGCCAAGGAAGAAGAAATCGAATCCTTATTAGACGAACCTAAGGATACCTTGCCACGGCCAGCTGCTGAAGGGTTAGGAACGGTTGCTGATTTCCCAGAAGGTAACTTGAAGTATTCCCAATTCTTGGAACAAACGATTCCTGATGACTTAAGCGGCATTCACTTAGCTGTCGATGGTGCCAACGGATCGACCAGCAACTTAGTTTCACGGATCTTTGCCGATTTGAACGTTGATTTCGATACGATGGCCACGTCTCCAGACGGCTTGAATATCAACAAGGGCGTTGGTTCGACGCATCCAGATGCCTTGGCCAAATTCGTCGTTGAAAAGGGCGCCCAAGTTGGGCTAGCGTTTGATGGCGATGGCGACCGGTGCATCGCGGTGGACGAATTGGGTAATGTCATCGATGGTGACAAAATCATGTACATCTGCGGGAAGTTCCTCAGCGAACGCGGTAAGTTGAAGCAAGACACGGTCGTCACGACGGTTATGAGTAACTTAGGCCTTTACAAAGCCCTTGAAGCCGCTGGATTACACAGCAAGCAAACTCAAGTCGGTGACCGTTACGTGGTTGAAGAAATGTTGAAAGATGGCTACAACCTCGGTGGTGAACAATCTGGTCACGTGGTCTTCCTAGACTTCAATACGACTGGTGACGGGATGCTGACTGGGATTCAACTTCTCCACGTTATGAAGGAAACTGGCAAGAAGCTATCTGAATTAGCTGCTGAAGTGACGACGTATCCACAAAAACTTGTGAATGTTAAGGTCCAAGACAAGAAGGCTGCGTTGAACAACGACAAGATCCAAGCCGTTATCAAAGCGGTTGAAGACGAAATGGCCGGTGACGGTCGCGTCCTCGTACGTCCTTCCGGGACCCAAGACCTGTTGCGGGTCATGGCTGAAGCTAAAACTGACGAATTAGTTAATGCCTACGTTGACCGCATCGTCGACGTTGTCAAAGCTGAAGTTGGCGTTGAAGCTTAATAATTGAACGATTGAAAACCGTTGCTCATGTGAGTAACGGTTTTTTACTGCACTGAAATCCGGAATAGTTGATACAGTGATTCTGATAGGGATCAATCTGCGAGTGCAAGTCAACTGCAATTAGTCTTTAACATGTTACACGTTTTAAGTTCAAAAGCGGCCAGCTGAGAACCACAGGAAACAAGGCGAGTTGGTTTACTGTTCGTCAGCTTCGGTGCGCCATATTCCGACCTACGAGGCCGGCCTAGGACGCGGCTACCACAGAAAGTTTACGGTAACTCGCACCGTTTCCAGCGGGGCTCAGCTGGCCGCTTTTGACCTTGAAAAGAACTAGTTTCCTTGAGCGTTCATACGGTTGAGGTTCAACCTGACCACCGCAGAATATTTTACCCACTAAAAAGTTACAAAAAATTCGCAATTCGGCAATGGCCTTGATTTGGTCGCATTTTAGATTGGTCTACATGCAAACAAACACATATACCAATGTATTATCTAGTTGACATTTATCGGGTGTAACGGTAAAGTTAACTTGTTTCTAGGAAATATACCAATCGGAGGTTAGACTAGACCAATTGTTAATTGGTTAAAGCGGAATAGCGCCAGGACTTTAGAATCTAAAGTTGACGAGGATGACGTTTATCGATAATCGACGGGTGACGTCAGGGACTGCACTCTACAGGTCAATTACAAAAACCAGTTGTGAAATTGGTGACAGATATTTTGACCACGCAGCTAGAAACAATTCAAACAGTAAAGGAAGAATTATTTATGTGTGGAATTGTTGGTGTAACTGGAAAAGATAGCGCAGTATCAATCTTATTAAATGGATTGGAAAAATTGGAATACCGGGGCTACGATTCGGCCGGTATCTATGTTAACGACCAAGATGGTCATGATTATTTAGTTAAAGAAAAGGGTCGCATCGATGACCTTCGTAAAGAAGTGGGCGAAGCCGTTCATGGCTCAACTGGGATCGGCCATACGCGTTGGGCAACCCATGGTGAACCAAGTGTTGCTAACGCCCATCCACAAGTTTCCGCTGATGGTCGTTTCTACTTAGTCCACAACGGTGTGATCGAAAACTTCCAAGATTTGAAACAAACTTACTTAAGTGATGTTACTTTCAAATCTCAAACTGATACCGAAGTCATCGTGCAATTAGTTGACCGGTTCGTGACGAAGGAAAACTTGAGCACCTTGGATGCCTTCCGGAAGACACTGAGCTTATTAGGCCACTCTTCATACGGTTTCTTATTAATGGACAAAGAAGATCCTGATACGTTATACGTGGCTAAGAACAAGAGTCCACTATTGATTGGGGTTGGCGACGGCTTCAACGTGGTCTGCTCAGATAGTTTGGCAATGCTTGACCAAACCAAGGATTTCTTGGAACTTCAAGATGGCGAAATCGTTGTGGTTAAGCCTAATGAAATCAAGATTACCAACCAAGCGGGCGAATCCGTTGAACGGAAGCCATTCCATGTCGACATTGACGCAGCTCAAGCCGACAAAGGCACTTACCCATTCTACATGTTGAAGGAAATCGACGAACAACCAAACGTGATGCGGAAGTTATCTCAAGTTTACTTAAACGATGCGGGTGAACCAGTGATTAATGATGATTTAATGACTGCGCTCAAAGCCGCTGACCGGCTCTACATCGTTGCCGCTGGGACAAGCTACCACGCTGGTTTAGTGGGTGCCAAGTTATTCGAATCACTTGCTGGGGTGCCAACTGAAGTGCACGTTTCATCTGAATTCGCTTATAACCAACCATTATTATCGGCACACCCATTCTTCATCTTCCTGACACAGTCTGGTGAAACTGCCGATAGTCGTGAAGTGCTCTTAAACGTCAACGAACAGCACTTCCCAAGTTTGACGATCACGAACGTGCCAAACTCAACGTTATCACGGGAAGCAACTTACACGTTATTGCTCCATGCCGGTCCAGAAATCGCGGTGGCTTCAACCAAAGCTTACACGGCCCAAATCGCATTGGAAGCAATTCTCGCCAAAGCTTTAGGCGTCGCAACCAACCAGCCGGCTGCGGATGACTTCGATGTCAAACAACAACTTGCACTGGTCGCAAACGGGATGCAGGCTTTAGTTGATGAAAAGGATACGTTCGAGAAGATCTCGAAGGACGCATTGTTGAATACGCCAAACGCCTTTTACATCGGCCGGGGCTTAGACTATGCCGTTTCACTAGAAACTGCTTTGAAGTTGAAGGAAATTTCTTACGTTCAAGCGGAAGGTTTTGCTTCCGGTGAACTCAAGCATGGGACGATTGCCTTGATTGAAAAGGATACGCCAGTTATTGGGATTATCACCCAGAAGAACACTGCTGGTTTGACGCGTTCCAACTTACAAGAAGTGGCCGCTCGGGGTGCGAAGACGATTACGATCGTTACCGATAACTTAGCCAAGGACGGCGACACGGTAATCTTACCAGCCGTTGACGAACGGTTGACGGCCTTGTTAAGCGTCGTTCCTGGTCAATTACTCGCTTACTACACGAGTTTGAACAAGGGCTTAGACGTTGACAAGCCACGGAACCTTGCCAAGAGTGTTACCGTTGAATAACTCATTAAAATAAAAGTGTGTGGGCACCAGGAAACGTCATCGGCAGTCGTCCGATGGCGTTTTTTGCTGGGGTAGCTGCGGACCAGCAACGGTTTACTGACTAGCATCAGCGATGAATTTGGGCTTATAATGGAAAGAACCTGATTTTGTGATGTATCGGACTACGGTGGTGAGATGACCACCGTTTGATTAGTAGTTGCGAGTTAATCGGCAGAATCAATTGGATAGTTGATGACTTGGAAATCGCAAGTCATCGGGTAAAGTTTAAGTAACTAGTAGAGGATGAGGTGAATCGAGTGGCAATCAAGTTAATTGCGACGGACTTGAACGGAACGTTATTGCACCAGGACCAGCAGTTTGACCGGGCACGCTTCAAACGGGTCTTAGCAGCATTGAAATCGATCGGTGTGTCATTGGTGTTGTCGTCGGGGAATCAGTACGCCCATTTACAACAGTTGTTTCATGATGTGATGGCAGATAATCTGATTGTGGTCGCTGAAAACGGGGCGTCGATTTATGCGCAGGATCAGTTGATTTTTGACGGCAGTTTGTCCGTAAAACAGCAACGCCAATTTGTGACGGTCGACCGCCAACAGCCATTATTCCGACAGGCGTACGTCATTCTAGTCGGCAGTCACGGCTCCTATACTGAGACGGGGGCGCCGGCCAAATTAGTGGCGATGGCGCGTCAGTTCTATGATAACTTGGCATTGGTCGACGACCTCGCAAAAGTGCGGGATACCATCAAAAAAATTAGTATCGCAACGCGTCCGGAAGCAGCCGCAGCACTGGTAACGCAAGCTAACGACTATTTTGCTGGGCAACTGAAAGCCCATGATAGCGGCTATGGTGTCGTTGATTTGGTCGCTCAAAACGTCGGCAAGTTGCCAGCAATCCAGTTTTTAGCCACTAAGATGGGACTAACTGCGGATAACATCATGGCCTTTGGTGACGGCGACAATGACGTCCCACTGTTGCAGTACGCGACGCACAGTTTTGCGATGTCAAACGCGCCAGCAGCCATTCAAGCGGCCGCCAAACACGTGACGACTGTGGATAATGAACATGACGGGGTCTTAGCGACAATCGAGGCACAACTACTGAATCACTGATGGATAAGTGGCTGTGGAGACCGATACTAATCGTGAGTGGATTGCGTCGAAGCTAGATTTCACATCGCGGTTCGTGTTTAACGGCGGTTATGATTATGTTGTGAATCAGCTAATAAATAAAACCTTGGCACGACTGGAAAAGGTATTCTGGTCGTGCCAAGGTTTTTTAGATTGTGATTTAAGCCTCGCCGCCTGAGTCTTATTTTAGGGGTTGATGTGGATAAAAGAACTGATGGATACCATAGGCGTTCAGTGAAACTAAGCGCTGTTTGACCTCCTCAAGATTCAGTCCCAATTCGCCGGTAAAATAAAGCCGGTAGAAGGTCAGGTTGTTGTGAATCAGAAAGCTTGAACAGACCTTGGCGTTGACTGCCGACAAATGGTAGCTGGCTTGAATCGTGGCCGTTAACCCATCTGCTACCGCGGTCTGAATCTTGCGTGACAGAAAGCTGTAATCGTCGTTGAGCAGAATGACACGGTTAAAGGCCTCAGATTGACGAAAATAGGCGACGAGCCGGTCAAAAATCAAGCCTGGTTGCGCAATGGTTTGTTTGAAGTCCTGGGGGTCGATCAGTGCAAGAATGTTGTTGGCCCCTTCTTCAACGAACGTTTCAGCGAGGTCGTCGATGGTGTCAAAGTGCAGATAGAACGTCTTACGATTGACGTTAGCGACGCTGGTGAGCTCTTTGACGGTAATGTCACGATACCGCGGGTACTTGAGCGCTAAGGTTCGAAAAGCCGCCTTAAGCGCTGCCTGTGTCCGTTGAACGCGTAAATCAGTCGTTGGCAAATGGCACGCCCCCTAAACGTCGTAAATATTCGTAAAACGATAAGCCGTCTGGTAGGTCACGGGGACGTTTGGTTCAATGATAATGCTGCCAAACGCCTTATGATGAATGGCATCTGGGAGTTTTTGTGCTTGCAAAGACAGCCCCAGCTGGGAGCGCATTGGTTTACCACCATTGAGTCGGTAGCGGTCGTCACGGTAGTTCGTGGCGCTCGAAACCACGACGGCTGGTGCATTCGTCCGCATAGTCAATTTGCGACCACTGACTCGGTCCAACAATTCGACTTGTGGATAGGGCGTATCGTTTAACACGAAGCCGTGCCGCAAGCCACCTTTGATTTGAGCAATTTGTGGACCGATTTCGGTGCGGTCGCGGAAGTCAAACGGGGAGCCGGTGACCCACGGTAGCTTGCCCGTTGGAATATCATGCTTGTTCAGTGCCGCGTATTCGTCCGCGTTGATTTTGAGAATCTGATGGTCAATCAATCGTTCGGCATCGCCGCTGAGGTTGAAATAAGTGTGGTTGGTCGGGTTGAACAGAGTCGTTTGATCACTCTTGCCCGTGTAACTAATGGTAAACTTACCATCATTATCCAGCACAAAGTTGGCGGTGATGGTCATCGTTCCTGGATAGCCATTCTCACCGTCTAACGTGATGTATTGCATGACCAAACCAACCTGGTCACTGGTGTGTAGCTTGCGTTCAAGAAACCAGGGTTCAAAGGAAATTTGTGGCATATTACCGCCATTCAAATGATTTTCGCCGGCATTTTGCGTTAAGTCATATTGCCGCCAGCGTGCATTCTTGATGACACCTGCGACCCGGGCGACCGTCGCCCCAAAAAAGGATTGTTTGTCGATATAGTCTGCGCCTTCGTCGAATCCAAGAATGATATTGGCAAATTTGCCATCCTTATCATGGGTGCGAATCGCCGTGATGGTCGCGCCCCAATCCATGATGGTCACACTCATGTGATGATTATTAACTAATGTATAATAATTGATACCGTTTTCTTGATGCTCTAGTATTTTCATAACACCCTTACCCCCATAACGCCTTCCCGAGTAACTGCCTACTTTTAGTATATTTCATTAGTAATGAGATTGCGAACGATAACCGTCCTGGATGTCGGTGTGGCGCAATTGTTTTGGCAGTGATTTTTAAATGAGTTGAATATCAAAATGGGTGGGGTGGCAATCAAGGGTGATCCGCTGAGATCCATTGGAAATAGTACAGGCTAGCGTAAACTTGCAGTGATAAATTCGTCCTCGTATACTTGATTCCAGGTATGCTAAAAAAAAGACGTGGCAGGACGGTGCTCATTTATGTAAATAGGTAATAATCTCAAACAAAAATACTTATCGTTTTCCACTGCACATGCTCACGATTAGACAATATCAGTAACGGCCGTACGTTAAAGAAAGTCAACTAATAAACGGCAGGTCTAGTACCGCGGGCGTATGACTGTTACGATGCGATTTAACAGGGACTTAGCCATCAAACTGAAATAATTTATCTATTTATTTCGACTAACTGTTGACAACGCTTACAAATTCGCTTATTCTTAGTTTGTAAGGTATTTAGTTACCTTCTAATCAATTCTCTTTCTCTCTTATGCCGACCACTATCTGCTTGGATAGTGGTTTTTTTCTGTCTATTTTATGATTTTGGTGTCCAACTGATTTGGCACGAATCATGATTAAAGCATGCCAATTTTAAGTTTTTAAGTTCAAAAGCAGCCAGCTGAGACCCGCTGGAAACAGTACGAGTTACCGTAAACTTGCTGTGGTGGATGCGTCCTACGCCGGCTTCCAGGCATTCTGGGCAATGGCCGGAACGTGGTGGACACAGATTTAAGCCGACAGACCACGTCTTAAATACTGGTCTTTCACTAACCAAGCACAAAACGCTTGCTAAGTGAAATTTCACCACTTGGCCTTGCCCAGAATGCCTTCCAGCCGGGATGGTATTCGAAAGGCGGACATTTGCGAACCCAACTTTTGATGGAATGTTCGTTGATCCACAGTAAACAGTCAATTTGATATTCAACTGTCAGACTTGTTTTTAACAATAGCTAAACTTTCTCCCCAGGTTTTAAGCCTTCGAATCAGTGTTTCATTAAATTTGTCACAACTTTCTATGATCGTCTGAAATAGCAAAGTCTCGAATTCTAGACGAAGGTAATTCTTCGACTAAATTCAAAACTAGTTGACATTTAATTTAGGGACTGTCTGAAAACTAAAAATTCAGGTATAATCTGAGGAAAAACGAATCGAGGCATTCCGATGACAACACCTAAACGATACGAACTGGAAGATGCTCAGTGGGACCGAATCA
>NZ_JAMSKY010000110.1:0-260 GCF_023806745.1 Lactiplantibacillus sp. B652
GCTTCATTAACAGTCGCTGTCGTCCGATCTTTTAACCGGTATGCCCAAAGGAACCGTGATTTCCGATCGATTAAAGTTAATAAAACTGCCTTACTATGCCCACGAGGACCAACGACTGTATCTAGTTCAAAATCGCCGATGCGATTACGTTATAATTCTAAATCTGATTAACTCTTGATTAAATGCATCTTTATCAATATCGTGAGGAACCCTAGCTATTATACCCATTGTTCAGCACTATACTCATAGTAAAATAATTT
>NZ_JAMSKY010000111.1:0-258 GCF_023806745.1 Lactiplantibacillus sp. B652
TCAAACAGTCCAACTTTAACCATGTAACAATTAATGAGATCATAGCAGCACTTGAACCTATTAATCAACGGCCATTGAAAACTATCGGACTTATTCGGATTAATTTTACAATCTGCCTTTACTATATATAAATAAGGAGGTCTCTAATGCTAGTTTTTCTGTCAACATCATTCATACCATCCAATGATAAGATGTGGTCACGAGTTGGCATAAATAAAAATCAACAATTCCCGCCATTGGCAATAGATTTAGGATGAC
>NZ_JAMSKY010000112.1:0-246 GCF_023806745.1 Lactiplantibacillus sp. B652
GGCCACATAATCATCATGAGCTGTCGTACCATCTTTGTAGACGTAATGGATAGTTTCATTAATCGTCTTGCTTTCAGTTGTAATAGTTGGCGCATTCTTAGCATAAACCACCGTGAAGTCAAGATCACTAGCGTCACCACTCACAGTTTGTGCCCCAATTTCAGCCTGGTCTGGCGTGTAACCCTTAATAGCTGGGCTAGTTACTGCCGCAAAGCTTTGATCTGCTGACCAAGACCCATAGGTCTT
>NZ_JAMSKY010000113.1:0-239 GCF_023806745.1 Lactiplantibacillus sp. B652
CGTTGATTAACAGTTGTTGGCCGTTGTTCGATGGAAGTCCCACTTGTAAATTTCCCACGATTTTCGCTCACTCGGTGCTGGCGGACATTCCGATTGGGTAGATCAGTCAATTTGAAGGGGGCGCCAGCCACGATTAAGCCAATTATAAATTGACGCAGTGCTCAAGTTATAAGCGGCCGCAATGGTTTCTGGTGACCAGGTTAATCGTAAGTGATTGGTAATTAAAGTCGCTAATGCTG
>NZ_JAMSKY010000114.1:0-236 GCF_023806745.1 Lactiplantibacillus sp. B652
CCCCTGAAAGATGATCAGGTAGATAGGTTAGAAGTGGCAGTGCGGTGACGCATGAAGCGGACTAATACTAATCGGTCGAGGACTTAACCAAGTAATTGGTGTTCCGGTTCATATGAAACATTTGATATTGTCTAGTTTTGAGAGCACAAGTTTCTCAATAGTGTGGTGACGATGGCGAGAAGGATACACCTGTTCCCATGTCGAACACAGAAGTTAAGCTTCTTAGCGCCGAGAGT
>NZ_JAMSKY010000115.1:0-235 GCF_023806745.1 Lactiplantibacillus sp. B652
GTATTCGCAGGAAGGCTAAGCTAATCATCATCTTACTGGTGTTCAGCTTTCGCTCACAATTGCGCCAGAGGCGCCGATATTTTCCTAGCCAGCTAAAACTGCGTTCGATAACCCAGCATTGCGGGGTCACTTGACCGTGCCTAAGGTCACTCTGTTTAGCAATAATGACTTCAGCGTTAATCATTGCCTGAACTGATTGAGCAAAGTTGTTACCAGTATAACCACCATCGGCCAT
>NZ_JAMSKY010000116.1:0-235 GCF_023806745.1 Lactiplantibacillus sp. B652
GAACGATGTATAAACTGAACGCTTCTGAGCCAACCGATGTTGGCTGACAATTTTTTTAAAACCTTATCCAGAGGAGTGATACCAGCAGGAGATGGCGTTTTAGTCCAAAGTAACCAGCTAATAATAGACGGTTTCCCATTTAGGAAAATCGCTGGGTAAATCGCGCCAAACGCACCCATTTTTCAAGGTATAAAGCAGGGCACAAAAGATATCATATAAATCAACCTTTCTTGGC
>NZ_JAMSKY010000117.1:0-235 GCF_023806745.1 Lactiplantibacillus sp. B652
TTACCATGATCAACAGTAATGGATTTTACTTGGGGACCGAAGGCCCCCATAAACTTGCCAAAGGCGGTGTTTAGAGCCTTAGCCGTTCTATTAGGGGCTTTGATGGCCCATAGAAGTTGGGTCTTACGTTCTACGAATGTAACCAGACATGATCGTGACTCACTTCGACTAGAAAGCACCGTATCTACTTCCCAATGACCAAAAGCTAACCGTTGATTAACAGTTGTTGGCCGTT
>NZ_JAMSKY010000118.1:0-235 GCF_023806745.1 Lactiplantibacillus sp. B652
TAACACCCAGTTTGATCAACTCATGCAAACCGAAAAAGATTTCTTAGAAGCTAACCTTGACGATGCCACCGAAGCCATCAATCTGGCCTCCTATGGTGCCAATCATGCATTAATGTCACTTGGCTTTAACGCTGTCTACGAAGTTCAACCGTCTTCACTAGTGGCGCAACTCAAAGAACTGATGATTGACCAAAATCAATTTTTGCAACAGGTAACGGCTGCAAACAATGAATCG
>NZ_JAMSKY010000119.1:0-235 GCF_023806745.1 Lactiplantibacillus sp. B652
GAGAAAAACCTGTTCGAACAAGCCTGAACTTACCCAGGCTCGGAAGCGACTATACACCGTTTTCCAAGAGCCATAGCGTTCAGGTAGATCACGCCAAGGAGCCCCGCTGCGCATGAGTCAGAGGATAGCGTTGAGGGCGGTACGGTTGTCTAGGCTTGATGGACGGCCAATCCGGTATGGCGGGAAGTATCCTTTGATTCGGTCCCACTGAGCATCTTCCAGTTCGTATCGTTTA
>NZ_JAMSKY010000011.1:0-45692 GCF_023806745.1 Lactiplantibacillus sp. B652
TTATCAGGTTTCAACGCACAAAATAAAGAAAGGAGCAGTGAGACACTGTAAACTTTATCGGTAAAAAACAGCATTTTTTAATCGGCAAAAAACGACATTTTCACATCGGCGTTGACAGAACACTCTTTTTGTTAGAAATAAGCGAAAATTTGGTGCCGTTCGACTCCTATTAAGTGATCTTGAGAGAAGTACTAGTATAAAAGCACTTTGGGATTGCTACTTATACTTAAATTTTTCCGATGAAAATAAAACACTTTTGTTTTTCTATCCGTTGACCAATAAACAACTTTTGATTTATTACCATTTCTGTACAAGAAGGCATAGATATTTTTTTTCGTTTTCAGACGTTTATAAAAACTATACCCGTGTAACTGCTTTAGCATATGATGAATATCTTTTCCGGAACTATTCAATGTTCCGTCTTTATTCTCAATTGACCAAGTGTGATCAGTCGAATCCGCAGTCCATAAAATAATCTGTTTAGCACCGAGGGCATCTAAGATTAATATTTCTCGCCTTAGATAGCTACTTTGCTGTTGTCGAGTGTAACTGCCATTAAAATTTTTGGGAGTGCCAAATCCTAGTTCTGTTGCCGATATATCTGAAGCTTTCGCTTTATTCAAAGCCCTAAAAAACTTCTTGTAATATCTATTTGTTAGTAGCTGTTCCGGTCGCCCATAAATGTATGGATGAAAGCTAACATGTTTATTCTTTAATGGTATACCTGCAAAAACAGATAATTCAAAAGAATCAATTGTTTGCTTACCCATAAAAGTATAATTTCCGGTTAAAAGTATGGGATTCTCGACATACTGCATCAAACAGCTACAGATATACTCATCTAGCTTAATGTAATCCTTCGCTTGTGTAAGCGAAACTGGTTGATTAAACCAATAATTACCTCCATAGTTCGCCTCATTCATATCCTCCCAAATGATATTTTCCTGGGCATAGTGTTTAATGGTATTCCTTACTACCAACCTGTAGTGCTTCTGAGCTACCTTATAATCTCCAAAATGATTGGTATGCGACATTCCATCAACCGCATTATTATCTCCTAGAGCAAAGAAAGAAAATATTGGTGTAATATGCTCATCCTTACATTTTTCTAATATATAATCCAACATCTGATTATTCAATTTAGTATTATTGAATGACCCCACAGAGACTCTCAAATAGCTCGGTGAAAATTGCTTGATACCTACAAAGTCTTGATCCACCATTGCCTTAAATGTCTCATAATTACTATTGGAGGCAGTAATCTGCCACGACCAATAATTCACACCTATTTTTTTATTAATAGGTGTATCTTGTTTTTTTAGTGTTCCAATTTGAGAGTGTTGTACAAGTAGTAATCCAATGCCTAAAACGAATACAACAAATACAAATATGACAGTAATTATTGTAATCTTTTTTTTATTCAAGAAAAATTCTCCCGCTACATACATTCTTGTCAACACATTATAGATACTTTTTTACAGGTGGTATCAATCTCACGACATTTATCGTGAGTGCTGCTAAAACAATAACTACTACCACCCAAATCCAACATGCAATAAAAGATCCTACTAATGGTAATAACCATGTAAATACTGGCAACAGTAAGATTCTGTACATCTCTTCTAACAAATAGACTCCAAGAACAGTTGGTGCAAAAAAATTAATGAATAAATGTCGCTTCTTTGAATTTAACTTTTGTTCATGGTTCTGAAAAAACAGAAAAATTGCTCCAGCTGGCAATGTGGTAAACAACATGAAAAAAGTCTGAGAGCTTTGTTCGGTCAAAACATGCGTTAATCGAAACTGATACAATACCATAGCAATAGTTATAACCAGCCCTAAAAGGGCCAATATCCACACGGTTCGTACTATTGACTTATTACCCGCTATATCAGGCCTACGAACATGCAAGTAATACCCTAAAAGCATATAAAAAATTGCATCGGTTGATACGAAAGGAATACTCAGGTCTACTGACCCCATTCTAAAAATATATTGCATTATAGGTAGTATACCTGTTAAAACCAATTGCAAATATATTAAGTATTTGAATTCTTGATCTGACAATTTAGTAGCTAACGCACGTAAAAACGGCAGCATAATCAGAGCGGCTAGATAAGTATACAGAATCCAATAAGGGATTTCCATAGGGGCAGCATATATATATCTGAAAAAGCCAAGTAACGTAAAGCTCTTCCAGTTATTGTAATACTGTAAATCAAATAAATATCTAATGAACGAAAAGACAATAACAATAACTGTATATCTAAGTATTCTCTTTTTCCAAAGCACTCCCAAGCTTTCCTTTTTATTCAATAACAGAGCCCCAGATACCATGAATAGTAAAGGAACTGCAACTTTACAAACTAATGAAACAAGCAGATAAAAATAGAATAATGGACTATTCATTTTCTGAGAAAATAAAAAGAAACCTCTGGTATTAGTGTGGTTAAAGACAACGAATATGATAGCAAATATCTTTATACAATCTAAGTAATAGTACCTTCTAGTGTTAGCCATGATAATTCTCCAGAATGATTGACTGATTCTTCAACAACTTGGTAAAAGCTTCTCTAATATACAATCCCTGTTGCATTCTTTGTGCAACAACCCGTGCATTTTCTGTGTATATTTGATACTGATGATCTGTAACGCCACTTATTATGTCACCTAATTCATCAAGTGATGATACGGAAAGTCCTAAATTATTCTTTTGAACCCAATCACTCATTGCAGAATCATCCCAAACAATTACCGGTAAACCGCTTCGAATATATAACGATACTTTATGTGGATTATTAATTTTTAGATATTCACCATAAACACCAGAACATGTTGTAATACTATCTCCATCCCAGGCCAACCCGTATCCCGAAGCAAATTGCTCACTTAGTTGTTCAGGCGAATATATCCCCTTATAAGCTAAGACTGCAGAGTATTTTTGGGGATTTGGACCATAGATATGATATTTGACATCTGTGCTTGTTATTTTTGTTAAAAAGGAGGACTTTGCAAGATTACCCGCAAAATTCACTACATTACCCGATTTGCGCTGGATTGGAACACTAAAATCAGATAAATAATCAAATGCACCCAATACTTCACTCGGAATCGTCAGACCATGTTCGATTAGCCAGGACTTCATTTTCGTATTATGCACAATTAGAAAGTCAAATCCATTCAACAAATTAATTTCTGCATTAATCGCGTCCTCATGATTGACATCAATGCGTAACGACTCAATATCATGAACAATTGCCATCATCTTAACATTTGGCCTCTTGCCTGCTTCCCTCACTAGTTGCTTGGTAATAACTTTGGAGTAAAGCGGGTATTGCACTACAATTAATCCTTCATTCAGACCGTTGAATGCTTTCTTCCAAACTTTGATGGCATACAATACTCGCTCGACACGATTTGTTGGAATGATCAATGACAATTTTTCTAGCCCAGTCTTAAACAGAATTGTTTCAATATCCTGTTTTGCCTTACTACCAGCATTATTATTTTTTTCCAATTTTGTAGAAACTAAGTAACCCTTCATAACCGATACTCCTTGTATTTTCTCTTACCATTCTTTTAACTCTGCATACCTAACATATGACATTTCATTTTTATGTTCTGATGTTCTATTCATAAACTCAGCACAAATTCCAAGCAAAAATACATTATATTGTACTTCTAGTAAATGCTGATCAACAGCAGAAACAAGTAGAATTGAACACCAGACAAATATATATAATGCATCTTCAGCTTGGATACGGTGATACAGATTTACAGAAATAGCGCTAAGCGTAATCACCGTAAAAATTACACCATAGCAAAGAAGCATTCCAATATACGACGAATCAATAAAAAAATACGTGAGATTTCCAATTGAATTATTGAACATCTCGCTACTGGCTCCTCCCCACCCACTTTGAATGATATATTGACCAAACATTTTTATGCCATTGACCAGATATCCCTGATTTCCAAGTGCTAAACGATTAGTTAATAAACCGTTCAGTCGAACAAAAACTCCATTTTGGTAATTGAACGTAAATGTTAATACACACATCAAAAAGAATATGATTACTGGTGAAAAAAATAAATTTCGTACTGCATGCTTGTAAATCTTTCCGAGCTGCTTTTTCCTTTTTATCCTATTCTGGAAAGCGAATAGGATAGTTAAAAAGAATAACATCCCGATTCCAATCATATCTGCCTGAGTACTGGTCAAAATTGAAACTCCTAGAAACCCCACTCCAATAATACTCAAATCAATTAAATTTATCTTTTCTGCCCTTAAATACACGTATGCACACAACAAGTAGAAAATATGCGAAGCAAAGTCCGTTGGATAAATTGTACCCATGGCATATCGTACATTTCCGGCATCAGAAAAGACCAGATTGGTCGTAAAACCGGTCAGAGTAGACAGATACGCAATGACTAATATCGGCACAACAATCTTCAAATAGCCTTTGATAATTTTCTTAAAAGGAATTTCTGAGCAACCAAGAATCAATAATACCGTTGGGATAATTCCATGTAATCCTGATGTATGAGCTGCAATTAGAGTCACAAAAACGGTTGTAAAAATTAATACGGCACGAATATTGGTTATTCGATCTAAAAAAAATATTTTACTAACTAATAGTATGCTAGCTATACCAGTTAATCCACTCAAAAAAATTCCAGGAATATATGAGGTTAGTACAGTAGTCTGAACTGTCCGAGTGACTAACAACATAACAAATGATATCCAAAAAACTAACCTAGACACCTTAACTCTATTCTTAATTTCTCTTTGATTCACTGTGCTCGTCATGCTGTACCTTTAATCCTCCAAATTCTATGCCAAGCGATACCATACCCATTATAAAGATTCCCACGATACCACTATAGAAAATCACATTTGTATTTCCATGCTGTACTGAGTATCCTGGAATGATTTTGAATGACGCGTTCATCGATTCATCAGCATCCTTAATTCTCAGTTTTATTACATGTGCCATTGCCCGAACGCCATATCGTGATAGTTCTTTGGATGACGAGATGCAATTAATAGTCAATGATTGTCCATCAGCGGCAACTTCAGAGCCAAACATTTGTCCTAGATCCACATTGTTTATCCAAACACCATACTTATAGTGCAAGGAATCGTTGACTGCCTGGATAGTATCATATGACTTCACAACTACTGAATATTTAGAAAGATCATTCAACTCCGTTTTTTTTTGCTTAATATAAGCTTGTTTAGACATGCTCTTCGATCTTGAGTGATATGCTTGCAACGCCACACTTGATTTGTATACAGGTTTCGATCCAAACTGCCTTAGCCCCGCACCAAATAGTAAACCGCCAAAAAGTCCAATTGCGAGCAGCCACCACCATCTTCTCAAAAAAGCAATCCTATCTGAAAAAAAGAACAATTTCGATTTCAACTTATTCAACCCTCAATCCACACTGTCATCGTACAGAAAAGTCATGTGTAGTAAAGTCTATATCTGCCTTTTTTTGCTTTGAAAAACTGCTGTTATTTTTCAAGAACGCACGATACATCATACCATCAGAAAATCCTGTTTTTCGATCAACCAATGTATAGCACATTAATAACCTATTTTTTATACTAATAATTTGTGCTGCTTGATAAGAATAGCGCTTACTAGTTAATACTACTCCACTCTGCTTCCAATTATCTAAGGATGTTGTTGATTTAAGTACCTTAACGTGCCCCTGACTATCGGTACCAGTCAAGTAATACGTATTATCTTGGTAACTAACTGAAACATCCACCAACCTAGCCGGTAGGCTTGAAGCTGCAATCCTATTCCACTTTGATTTCACAGTACCATCTTTGGTATTAATCCGTGCATAGTATACCCTATTTTTTTTGTTCTTATTTGTATTACCCAATATCAGCATATAAGTCTTTCCCTTAGCAGAGAAAACATGTTGTTTCTTGATTCTTCCCTTATTGAAGTGAGAACTCCATCTCAAAGTCTTCCAGTTCTTGAAATCGTTTGTATACATTGCTTCCTTACCAAAATACACATATAGCTCATGTCCATTCCATAGTGGTGTGGTATTACGCATCTGAACATTTGGATAATCAATGTTCAACCTTTGCCAACTAGTACCATTACTACTGGTCAATATTCTTAATCGTGCAACAGAAGAGGAACTGTAGTTAGCTTTTTGGCTACCACCTAGACTCGTTGTACTTAATTCTTGTGCCATACTTAGTATCAAGTGACTCTTATTCAGAGTATTTGTCACATCTTTAAGATTCAGATTTGAGTTATACTTAAGGGTTAAATTTTGATTATTTCTGGTAAAGTTGCTTGGCAAATCAACGCTGTTAGTTAAGTCATAATCCTGTATTTGGGGATTAAAATCATAATTGTGTAGAAATTTTCCAGCTAAAATGATTGGTGAGTTAATTAGTGTTCCATTTCTATCCACCTGTTTTACTTTTATTACAGTATCTTGACCTGTTCCAATTAGATATGTATAACTACCATATGCAATTAGCGCCATAAAAATGCCAGCAATCATTAAATTAATTTTCTTTTTCATTATCTAATTCCCTGATTTGACTGTCCGAATATTTCAGTTAGTGCCATAACAAAGTGATTATCATATTCTTGACTTGAAAACTTATCAGTAGTGCGCATGATTTTATCAACATCTTCAAAAGAATCTAACCGATTCCTTAATATCGTTAGCTTCTTTGTAAAATCTTGGACATTGTTCTGTGTGAATAAATATCCATTTTTACCATTAACTACCTCATCCTCTGGACCAGTCGCACAATCACTTGTAACTACGGGAATTCCACGCTGGAGGGCTTCTAGAATCACCATCGGAAGTCCTTCATAATTGGAAGTTAGCAGCAAAGCATCAACTGCATTCATCTGCGCCCACGGATCCGCCACCCAGCCTTGCCAAACAATTTTATCATCTAATTTTAGCTCTTTAGCGTACATTTTACACAGAGCTAAATCCTTCCCGTCACCAAAAAAATCCATTCGCCATGCAAATTTCAACTGGGCTAGCCCATCCAGCATAAACTTTAAGTTTTTTTGGCCTATATAATCAATTCTTCCAACATATACAAACCTAACTTCATCAGTTTTTGACCTTCTGACCACCTGATCCACATGTTGAATAGGATTGTAAATCAGATATATTTTGTGTTCATCAATTCCAGCGCTTATCAACTGCTTTTTTATACCAGAACTAATTGCAAAATGTGCGTCGGCATATTTGAGGAGTTTAGGCTTTGAGAAACTCGTACCAACCATCGTAAAATGTATCCAAGAAACTATTTTATAGTGTCTTTGAAAAAAGAAACGCATCACATATGCAATTAAAATTGATCTAACACCCAAAATCAATAATACATCTGCGCTACTTGATGCATAGAAGAAAAACTTTTGTAACAAGTTTTGAAGACGATTGTTCTTCGCTAAAGTTAACTTTTTTAGGCTTGGCGCGATGCTCCGTAACCAGCTCTGGTTCTGAACATAGTCTGGAGTAAATAATGAAAACTCTATTTTCGAATTTAATTTTGATGAGTTCAAAACGTGATTAATAACTGTTTCAGTACCACCTTGACCGGAAAGGTTGGGTGCAACTATAGTTACATTCAACTTATTACTCATTTATATATATCCTTTCCCTCCACCATTGTCTTAAAAACATCTTGCATCCCCAAAGCATCACTGCCGATACTTAGCCCCTTTAAAACAAATAGTTGTTCTGTTTGCTCTAAAGTATACTTGCTGCGTTGGAAGTTCCGATTTAAAATGACTTCCATCCAGTCATTTATATCCAACGACTCAAATTTAATATTTCCAGTGATATCAATAGCTCTGGGAACTTCCCGGCTCACAAGGCAAGGCAATCCATTGGCTTGAGCTTCAGCCGCAACAATTCCAAAGCTTTCATACAGTGAAGGAAAGATGAACTGATCGGCTGCTGAATAATAAGATCCAGTATCACTTTGAGATCCAACAAAATGCACGTATCTTTGTATTCCATTTTGTTCACAATATTCCTTCATACTTTCTAAGAGCGGACCAACCCCAACAGCAATCAAATGCACTGCTTCATGACTATCCTTCAATTTTTTTATAAGACGCATCGTGAATGGATAATTCTTTTGTTCTGTGAAAGACCCCACTTGGATTAATACTTTAGCTTCTTCTGGAATACCTAACGAGTCTCTGATTTTTGTCCTTTTACTCTGCGAAAATTCAAAGACCGAGCTATCAATTCCGTTCTTAATTACCAAAAACGGGCGTTTTCGATATAGCCACTCACCTGCTTCGATTCCCGCTGCAAAAGCATAGTCGTAATGCTTAGCAAAATATGGATATAGTAGTTCGTGTAAGATTGGATGTTCCGTCTTAACATTATGTGCGTGCACTACAGTCGTGACATCACACCTATGAGCTGCATATAGCTCTGCTGACATAGTTGCTGAGTTACCATGTACATACACAATATCATACTGATTTCTAATCATAATCTTTGAGAGCCATTTAATATATCTCAACGGATGGGAGTTTCGGCTTGGAAAAATATATACCTTGCCTCCCTGATCAACAATTTTATTCTTATAATCATCTTCGATATACTTATTTACAATAAAATCACATTGGACTACTTTGTGATCAAAATGAGTATAATAGTTCATCATCATCATCGACATACCATTTCTTTTAAATGGAATAGTATTTATCATTAGGACCTTAATCGTTTTCACTACTCCTTACTCTTTTGAACATGTATTCTGGCCCTGTAAAAAAGCACCGAAAAATGGGCCTTAACAAAAGAAATCACTTTGCCAATTGCTAATACTGTTTTCGCCATCCTAAGGCGATAAGGAATCATAAACAACCCAATCAATCCTTTGTTGCTCTTTCCTTTTTTAAAGGCTGATTGTGTGAGTGAATCTGCCAAAACCTTTTTAACGTAGCTCTTTTTTTGGCTAATATGCATATTATTATCTGCAATCTCCTGTGTTAACTGGATCATTCTTAACGCATAATAATTATAGACATACATCAAAATTGCTTTATCTGAAATTTTCCAATCATCGTACACAGCGAGAATATGCTTGAATTGCTGTATTCTATTCGCAAAAAGTTTTTCGTTGAAAACCTTTGTCGTTTCTGAACCGGGTCGGGAGCGGAAAAAATGGTATTCAGCAATATCTAATACACCCACACGTTCAATATTCCTGATTACTTCCATGTTAAAGTGTAAATCATCCCATTTCACCTGTGGAAATTCAAGATGATGATTTTTAAGGTAACTGGTCTTATACAGCTTATTCCATGGTACTGCAAGAAAAGTATTATTTAAATACTCATGCGCATGCAATCGAAAGTCATTTTGTGTTGTAAAGATACGCCTTGGCATTACATTTTTTACAGAGAAAGCTTTTCCCTTCTCATAATATTCGTTGACAAAACCAGCAATAGACAATTGTAATTGATGTTCTTCTGCAAATTCATACATCTTCTGCAGCATAGTTTTTTCCAGCCAGTCGTCCGGATCCAAAAAGTACAAATACTTCCCCTGAGCCCGTTTGATGCCCGTATTTCGGGCTGCTGCGGCTCCTGCATTAACCTGATGGAGTCCTATAATACGATTATCCTTTGCAGCAAAATCATCAATAATTGCCCCCGAAGCATCTGAAGAGCCATCATCAACTAAAATTACCTCAATATCCTTCAAAGTCTGTTTTAATATGCTTGAGACAGATTTCTCCAAGTATTCTTCTACGTTATATACCGGTGCTATCACTGTTATTTTGGGTTTCATTTATACACTACATTCCTTTTGATAATTCTGACTTTACACAGACCAACGCCGCATGAATCACTTGGTGCATATCGTAATAACGATACTGCCCTAAGCGCCCACCAAAAATCACATTGCCTTCTTGCTTTGCAAGCTCAGCATATTGCTTATACAACGTGTTATTGCGAGTGTTATTAACTGGGTAGTATGGTTCGTCTCCACGTTTCCAGTTGGCTGGGTATTCCCGGGTGATGACCGTCTTGCCTTTATCACCTTTACCAAATTCAAAATGCTTATGCTCAATGATCCGAGTATAAGGCGTTTCTGCATCCGTATAGTTGATTACGGCATTGCCTTGGTAGTTATCGACATCGCGTTCTTCAGTTTCAAAACGAAGGGAGCGGTATTCGAGTTCACCTAATTGATAATCGAAGTATTGGTCAATCATCCCAGTAAACACAATCTTTGGATAGTCAGCCAAGTACTGGTCCTTGTGGGCAAAGAAATCTACCCCAGTTTCAACATCAATTTCTGGGTGATCTAACATTTTTTCGACGATTTGAGTATACCCACCGATTGGAATTCCTTGATAAGTATCATTGAAGTAGTTGTTATCGTATGTGTAGCGAACTGGCAGTCGGCGAATAATAAATGCTGGTAAGTCGGTCGCCTTTTGCCCCCACTGCTTTTCGGTGTAGCCCTTAATCAATTTTTCGTAAATGTCAGTACCAATCAACGAAATTGCTTGTTCTTCAAGATTCTTAGGTTCACCACTTAACTGAGCAGCGTCTTTTTGTTCCTGAATTTTTGCTTGTGCTTCTGCAGGTGTCCGAACGCCCCACAGTTCACTAAACGTATTCATATTGAAGGGCAAGTTGTACATATGCCCTTTATAATTTGCAACTGGGCTGTTTGTATAACGATTAAATTCGGCAAATTGATTAACATACTCCCAAATTTGCTTATCAGAAGTATGGAAGATATGCGCACCATATTGGTGAACTTGAATCCCATCTACTTCTTTGGTGTAGATATTTCCAGCAATGTGATTACGCTTTTCAATCACCTTAACATGTTTGCCACGTAATGCTACTTCATGGGCAAAGACTGCGCCGAAAAGTCCAGCACCAACAACCAAATAATCATACTTACTCAATTTAATTTCCTCCAAGAATATAAAGTCTCATCATGTCATTATATCAAAAAAATTTTAATGTAAAAGGGTAATTGTTATATTATTGTATGAATACCGTTAAAAAAGCGACCATTCTTAGAATGGTCGCTTGAAATTATTTATATATTTATTTACCCAATCCCAAAGAACCCATGCATAAACAATGCGGCACAAGCTGCCCCAACAAATGGTGCAATGCCGGGTACGATGATCCCGTATTGCCAGTCGCTGTCAGCCTTGTTCTTGATTGGTAAGATGGCGTGGGCAATCCGTGGTCCCATGTCCCGGGCTAGGTTCATGGCGAAACCAGTAGGACCACCGAGTCCCATCCCAATGGCCCAGACTAAGAGCCCCACACCAATTGGAACGATTCCTGGCGTCTTCACTTCAGAAATAGCTAAAATTCCGGAAATAAAAATAAAGGTATCGAAGAATTCGACGAAGAAGTTCCGTGGTAAGTTACGCACAGCGGGTGCAGTTGAGAATAAGTTCCGAATCGTAATTGGTGAAATCTCATCAGCAGAAGCGGCAAAATGGTCGGCGTACATGATCCAAACGATCACAGCACCAACAACCCCACCCAAGACTTCCGCAACTGAATACGGGATGAAGACTGACCATGATAAGTTGCCCAACATGCATTGAGCCAAGACCATGGCTGGATTAATACAAACATTGCCGAAAATGAAGAGGGCAATCGTAATCCCAAAACCCCATGTGGTAATTGCGAAGATATGGCCGGAACCGCGGTACTTGGTCCCCTTTAAAACCTCACTACAATGTACACCGACACCAAAAATAATCATCAAGGCGGTTCCCATGAACTCTGCCAGAAGCTGATGAATCACTATCTTTCTCCTCCTGTGGCGTTATTACGCCTGTTTATTTTGAAATAGACGCCACTGGCTTTCAGAAAGCACCGGCACTTTTTTCACACGAACACCATTATACACAAAATCCGAATCGTTTAATATGTAAATCGCAAAAAGTTTTGATTTTACATGATTAACGATTCGGATTCAACTAATAAGTTCTAAGATTTCCGTGATTTATTTTTAGCTTTCGGTGACTTATTTTTGTTCCGCTTGAAAAATTGGTGGAAGATTCGGCGCATCACGCGAGGCGATTTCGGCTCGATTTTCTCTTCAAACCACTCCTGAACTGAGGCGTTGACCACCCCACCAAACATCAACAGGATCCCGGAGAAGTTGAGCCAAAACATCAGAACAATCAAACTCCCAATCGTCTGGTAACTCGTTATTCGTTTGGCGAACAATTCAATGTAGATTCGGAACCCTTGCGAGATCACGATCCAGCCAATCGTCGTCACCAGTGCCCCAATCCAGATATACCGCAATTTCACCTGGGCGTTCGGCACAAAGTAGTAAAGCAACATGGCAACTACGAACATGCCGACAAAGGTGATTAAGTTTTTATTCTCCAACAGCTGGTTGATCCAGTTCGGGATAATCGCCCGCGTCAGGTGCGTCAGGCTTAAGACCAAATCCAAGATGACCTGACTGAGCGTGAAGAAGATTGCCAGGCCGACAATCAACAGTAGTAAGCCGAGTGTTAGAAAGAAGGCGATGATCCGTGTCAGAATCGCCCCCTGCGCATCATCGACGCCATACGCTTCGTTTAAGCTCCGGCGAATCGCCGCAATAATCTTGGAAGCCGACCAAATCGTCACCAAAATCCCAATCGACAAACTACTACTACTGCCGCTCGACAAAAAGGAGACCAGAATCGGCTTGAAGGTTTGATAGACGTTGCTGGGAATCACTTCCTGCGCATACGCCAAAATCTGCCCACTTTTCAAATCAAACCGAGCAATCAAGTTCCCGGCAATCAAAATAATTGGCGCAATCGACATCAACGCGTAATAGGCCAACACGATGGCGTTATTACTAACATTGGCCTGATTGTACCGCCGAATGATGATTTCGAGACTCTTCGTAATTTTAGGGTACCGGGCTTTTAAATTCATTCATCCATCCTCAACGCTCACTTATAGTATCTCCAATTATACAATGGAATCTCGCTAGAAACACCTTTTATACTAAAACTGGCTGTTAATTGGTGCCCTGGTGTTTGAAAGCTAGACCAATCCTGGTACAGCTAGTCCAATCATGACGCACCGTTTCCACGCGATTGCGTGTGCCTGGACCACATTTGGCTGCACGTCGCAAAAAAATAACCGGTCGGACACCCCCACGGCATCCGGTTCCGGTTACGCTACTAATTTCACATCTTTTCAGGAGAAGTGAAAATTATTATCACTATGTCACCCAACATATTACACCGTTTATACAAAATTGCAACCGAAATTAATGTGTCCCAATCTTTTTTGTAATAGCCTGCAAAATATATTCGGCAGCGTGGCCATCCCCATATGGGTTAGCCGCATCCGCCATCCGCTGGTACTCAGCCTGATCATCCAACAGTTGCGTCATCGCAGCGGCAACTTTTTCACCATCAGTCCCGACTAACTTCAGGGTTCCGGCTTCAACACCTTCCGGCCGCTCAGTTGTATCACGCAAGACCAGCACGGGTTTGTTCAACGACGGTGCCTCTTCTTGCACCCCACCCGAATCAGTCATGATAAAGGTACTCCGCGCCGCCATGTTATGGAAATCAAGCACGTCAAGCGGGTCAATCAAGTGAATGCGCGCGGTGTTACCCAAGATGCGCTTCGCCACCGTTTGAACGGCTGGGCTCAAATGAACTGGGTAGACCACTTCAACATCTGGATGCGTCGCCACGACCCGTTTGATAGCAGTAAAGACGGCTTCCATCGGCGCACCCTGGTTCTCACGACGATGCATCGTCAGTAAAATCATCCGGTGTCCCGGCTGAATCAGGTCGAGGGCCGCGTGCTGGTAATCGGCTGAAACGGTCTGCTGCAAGGCATCAATGGCCGTATTCCCCGTCACCGTAATAGCCGCGTCTGGATGATGTTCCTTCAGCAAGTTCTGCCGACTCAGTTCCGTTGGCGCAAAATACATGTCAGCGAGCACATCCGTCAACTGGCGGTTCATCTCTTCGGGATACGGCGAATACTTCTGCCAGGTCCGCAAGCCAGCCTCAACGTGTCCGACTGGAATCTGGTGATAAAAGGCGCTGACACTGGCCGCAAAAGTTGTGGTCGTATCGCCGTGAACCAGCACAATATCCGGCTGCTCCGTGTCCATGATCGCATCTAATTTAGTGAGCACTCGACTGGTAATCCCCGCCAACGTTTGGTTGGGCTGCATAATATTCAAATCATAGTCGGGTGTGATGTGAAAAATCGCCAGCACTTGATCGAGCATCTCACGGTGTTGAGCGGTCACCACCGTCACTGGTTCAAATTGCGCTTGTTGCTGCAACTGCAAGACGATTGGCGCCATCTTGATTGCCTCTGGACGCGTCCCGAAAATCGTCATTACCTTAATTGGTTTTGTCATTAACTTTCACCTGCATCATTTAGTTTCTAGTCCCATGATAGCGTTTGTCACCCGGATTCGCCATCTTTTCACCGAAATGTTTAGTGATTGTTAATTGATTTGGACGTGTATTAGCTAAGCGGGGCTGGCTGGGAGTTAGATGGCTGATGGCATAATGAGCTGACTTTATACTTGGGTGCCAGTTTATGTACTCAGTAGACTGGCTTGATACTTGAGCGCCGGGTTACCTACTTCAGTGAACTGTCTCTGTATCTTGGCAAGCCAGGTTGCGTCTCACAGTTGACTTGATTTATCACCCTGAGTCCAAATTAAAACACACCCGCCTGCGCCTCGTCACAATGGTGGTTGTGACTGACAGGCCAAGTGGGTGTGTCGTTTTGCTTCATTAGAGTAGTTTGTTACTGCAATCCTATTTTGAATTGGGTACCGAATTTAAATCGTGGCTAACACGTGGATCGGATAACCTGTCTGTAGGTCTCATCGGTGATGCTCTGCCCAGCGCTAGAAATCAAGTTTTTTTCTGGTCGTGTAGACAATCCCCAGCTTCAATTTCACTTAGGACATCCTTGAGTACAAAATCAGGCTGCACCTCGGAAACCAGCAGACACCAGAATCCACATTCATCTCACACCAAGCCACTTCAGCTCCAGCTTCCGCTCAACCTAACCGCCCCGACTCTAAAATGGCACCGTCTTCAACAAAATATCGCGAATCTTGTAAGCAACTTGGTTATCGCCACCGAAGACGCCTTGATTTTCAAATAGCACCAGTGCGACCTTGGCGTTGCGGGAGCCCATATAATACGTGTGGAAATTATTGTCATTGCCACCGACCCGAATCACCTGGCCCGCTTGATAGTAGATCCCTGCGGAGTACTTGTACTGGAAGTTATCCGCTAGTGAGCGTAAGCCGGCCTGACCGACCAGTTGGCCACTCTGTAAGCCGTACATGAATTTGTAGTAGTCGCCGACACTCATATACAAACTACCACAGCCGAGTTCTGCGGATTGCAGTGGTTTGGAAATGATGCCGCCTTGTCCACTGCCGTTCGTCAAGCGATAGGACAACGGGTTAAGGACGTTACCTGGAATATCATTATATTCATAAGTGTGCTTTAATCCGAGTGGCCGAATGATGTCATTTTTGAGCGCCGTCTGATACGACTTGTGTGTCACCTTACGAATGACGCCGGCCAGTAACGTGAAATTCGCATTGGAGTAAGAATACGCGTGATTATTGGTCGAACGTAAATGTTGTAGCGTATAATTCAGGCGCGCCGTTTCCGTCGGTAAAATCGTCTTCGGTGTCAGTTCTGCCATACGAATGCCGGAACGGTGATCTAATAATTGCCGCATCGTGATTTGGTTGGCATACGGAATGTTCGGATAAAATTGGCTAAGTGGCGTGGTCATGCTCAACTTGCCTTGATTGATCAATTTCTGAATAATGGCACCCGTGACCGCCTTTTGTAAGGAGGCTAATGGATACACCTCATTTGCGGAATTCCGGACTTGGTTCGCATCATCTGCATACCCATACGTCCGAACGCGTACTCCCGCCGGCCCATTGGTGGTTAATAATAACGTGCCCATAATATGATGGCTTTTAATCAGCGCATCGATTTGTTTGATGGCCTGCGCTTCCGTGTACTGGCCTGGTTTTGGTTTCGGTTGCTGCTTAGTGACGTGTTTCTTTTTGGTAGCCGGTTTGATTTTCGACGCGGCCTGCTGCACTTTGATCGTCTTCGGCGTTTCCTGTTGCGCTCCTCGACCTAACTGCTGTGAACCCCACACGCCTAGACCAATCAACCCCAGTAAGATTGGTAAGGCGACTAATAACCAACGACGCTTGTTCATCGCAATCCCCCCCTTGCGCGTATCGTGGCTGGCAACTCCCCGCGAACCACGACTTTTGATTGCTTTTAGCATACGCGCAACCCCACCATTTTGCATTAAAACGCGAATTATTGTTAGTCCGCCGAACCAAAGTCCAAACGCTGATAAGACGCGATTTTTGACACAATCACCAAAAATTCATAAAAATTTAGTTGATTTAACTCGTGCAATTTCCGAACGTGACCAGTAGAATTAAGCATATAGTTAACTTATTCAAGGAAGGATGATCATATTGAGTCAAGCAACCGATTATATTCAACACGTCTATCAAGTTATTGAACACCGTGATCCGAACCAAACCGAATTTTTAGAGGCCATCAGCAACCTCTTCGAAACGATCACGCCCGTCTTGGAACAGCATCCAGAATATATTGAAGCAAATATCCTGGAACGGCTGACGGAACCAGAACGCATCATTCAGTTCCGGGTCCCTTGGCTCGATGATGCCGGCCACGCACGCGTCAACCGCGGCTTCCGGGTCCAATTCAACTCAGCGATTGGCCCTTACAAGGGTGGCTTGCGCTTGCATCCATCCGTTAACCTCAGTATCGTCAAGTTCTTAGGTTTCGAACAAATCTTCAAGAACGCCTTAACTGGCCTCCCAATCGGCGGTGGCAAAGGTGGTTCTGATTTCGATCCCAAGGGCAAGTCCGACAACGAAATCATGCGCTTTTGCCAAAGCTTCATGACCGAACTCAGCAAGTACATCGGCCTTGATACCGACGTTCCTGCTGGTGATATTGGTGTCGGTGGCCGTGAAATCGGCTTCTTATACGGCCAATACAAACGGTTACGGGGCGCTGACCGTGGCGTATTAACCGGCAAAGGCCTCAACTACGGTGGTTCACTTGCCCGGACCGAAGCCACTGGTTATGGTTTGGCCTACTACACCGATGAAATGTTGCAAGCCAACCAACTGTCATTCCCTGGTCAACGGGTCGCCATCTCTGGTGCTGGTAACGTCGCCATCTACGCGATTCAAAAAGTTGAACAACTCGGCGGCAAAGTCATCACTTGTTCCGACTCGAACGGTTACGTCGTTGATGAAAACGGCATCGACTTCAAAATCGTTAAGCAAATCAAGGAAGTTGAACGCGGCCGCATCAAGGAATACGCTGACCGTGTCGACACTGCCACCTACCACGAAGGTTCCGTTTGGGATGCCAAGTTAGCCTACGACATCGCGCTGCCTTGTGCCACTCAAAACGAAATTAACGGTGACCAAGCTAAGACGTTAATTGCCAATGGTGTTAAAGCCGTTGCTGAAGGGGCCAACATGCCAAGTCGTCCTGAAGCCATCGCGGCCTACAAAGCGGCCCACGTGCTTTACGGCCCAGCTAAGGCTGCCAATGCCGGTGGGGTTGCCGTCTCAGCACTTGAAATGAGCCAAAACAGCATGCGTTTAAGCTGGACTTTTGAAGAAGTCGACGACCGGTTGAAGCAAATCATGAAAGACATCTTTGCTCACTCGGTTGCTGCTGCCGACGCCTATGACGTTAGCGGTGACTACCTCAGTGGCGCTAACATTGCCGGCTTTACGCAAGTGGCTGATGCGATGGTCGCGCAGGGATTGGTTTAAAAATTTATCAACAAAAAAGCGGACTGGTTGTCCGCTTTTTGTTTGCATAAAAATTGCAACTAATTAATATTTGATTGCTAAATCTAGGTGCCAAACTCGTTGTTCAAGCGACGACTATCAAGATTGCTTACAAGCTAGACCTTATCAGCCGGATACCCCGTATGAGCCACCAACTGCGCATAAGTTTCGTGTAGTGTCACAGCTGCGACTCGCCAGCCAACTTTTAATAATGGAATTAATCGTAATGGATCTTCAACGGGCACATGATGCTCATGGGCGAATTTGCAGATGGCTGGGATCACTTCCATATCGGAATTGGCAAAGTAATAGTTGCCCGCATCCGTCAAAACGAAAATAGTCGCCCGAAATGCATGGCGTGGATCCATACCCGCGGTCGCGTGACACCGAATTGCCCCGATTTGAATACGCCGAACCTCACTCAGCGGCATTTCACCGAGATTACGGCCCTCAGGTGACCACAAGACGACCTTAGTTGGTGTCAATTCGACCATTGCGTACTTTTCACTTGAGGTCCCCGATAGCCGCCGTAGCCAGTTACGTTCCGGTTTGGGCTTCGGGTACTCCTGGCCTTGAATCTCAAAGTGAAACGGAACGACGCACTTTTGCGCCCGTTCAATTGCCCGGTAGTGCCCAGCAATTTGATGGTTTGTAAAAATAGATGCCATTGGTTTAAACATGACGCTCACCCCTCTCACCGCTAGTATACGCTTTCATTCTGTAAATCGCAGTAATTTCATCACGACAGTTTTCATTTTCTGTCGCACCGTTTGGAAGCGCATCCCATGGCGAATAATAAAAAAATGGTCACCAAATTACCCACGTAATCTAGTCACCACCGTTTGGTCCGCCGGTTCTTCTCAAATTATGTGTTCATTTACCATGCCCCTATGTGTGTCGACCGCCAAGCGACGGTCATCCCCGCTTCAAATTCACCGGCAAACAATGATTGCTGAAGCCTTCAATCACACCTTTTGACCCCGCGACTAAACGCGCGCGTTGCCCGGTCATTTCTGACCAACTTCATTATAACATCTTTGTGGCGTCTTTGTTAGCGGTTACACAAGCTAGGGCTGATTCCGGCGGCGGGATGGCGCTCTTGATGGCGGGCTGTATTGATGAGGGTATAAAAAAAGCTTGTCAGTAATTCGACAAGCTAGACTGGATCATTATTATTCAGCGTCATTAGGTTGACTGTCATCAAAGTCGGCTGGCATGATGGCAAAGTTGCTTGCTTCAGTTGAGAGCAAGGCAGCGTAGGCCCGGACCTTAGCGGACAATGCTGGGATGATGGCCCCATTCAGATTGTTCAACATTTCTTGTTCATCGTCTTCGATGGCCTTGTTGTCGGATTGACGTTCGATGATGCCGACCATTTCACCACTCAAACGAACAATGGCAAATACTGTCGCGGTTAAATCGAACATTTCTTCCTTATAAGTAACTTGTAATTGCGCCTGAACGACGTCATCACCAAAGGTCTTCTTAACGTCTGGATTAGCAGCGGTATAGCTGAATTGGCCTTGCCCTGGCGTGTCATCTTCTTCAGAACGATCGTAAACGATTTGGAAATGTAAGTCTTGGATTGCGGAATTTAAAATTTCAATATTCATTATGCGAAACTCCCTTTTATATATTACTCTCACCTTAAAGGAAAACGGTTCAAATTACAATCACATTTCCCGGCTTTTTGTGAATTCTCGGTTAATCTCGTGTTAAGCTTTTGTAAAGTCAATAACACTTGGCGGCTTGACCTTTAACCCGAATACTTATAAACTGAATAAGTGTTTTAGTTAAAGGGGTTATCGATTATGAAACGACAGCGAATCCTCCCAGCACTGATCATTCTGGGAATTTGTGGCGGACTAGTTGCGACACCGGCAACCAATGCCCAAGCACTCCGCGTCCGTGGCACACGTATCACTCGGGTCAAACGCCACGTTCGACATCATCATCCGCGGCGTCACAGCCACCACCATGCTCGCCATCGTCGCTGAGCACGGATTGCTGACTGCTGACTGCTGACTGCTGACTGCTGACTGCTGACTGCTGACTGCTGACTGCTGACTGCTGACTTAGTATGACACCATGAGACTGATGTTGCGATACAAAATTAATGATAAATAAAACAAGCACTGCTGCCGTTATCTCGTTCACTGAAGATAACGGCGGCGGTGCTTGCTTCGTTTTGTAGCTGATTTATTCATGTGTCGACCCAAACCAACGCGCAGTATTACTCGCTATTTGAATCGCGTGTCTGCGGACCATACACCTGTACTGTGTGGCATTGCAAGCATTGCAGGTATGCAGATACTGCTGGTATTGCAGATGTTGCCCTAGTTTTCCACTCCATGTGCGTGCCGACCTAGTTTTGCACCCGCTGCGCATTTTGTTGCCGGATCTTATTTGGCAAGTTTTCTGCCAGCAGGTATTGTCGAATCAGGCTGACGATTTGTTTATTCTGCGGTAAGTCCGAATGGGCCGTATTGGCACCCGTGACAGTAATCTCCGTGAAATGCTTGACCTGGTCTTGGAAGATGTACTTGCCGTAATTGACACTATTGTACGGTACCGTGCCATCGCTAGTATAGTTTTCAGTTCCGGCAATCGAGTAGACGGTCAGGCTGCGTGGCAATCCAGAACGATACTGGTATAGCTCCTTGAACATGCTCGTTTTTGCTGTCGTGCTCGTCGATTCCATGTTATACGGAGACGCAATCGTCATCAGCCGGTCAATATGAACCTTAGGGCTGTCCTTCAAGTAGCGTTCCAAGAATAGCGTCCAAATCAAACCACCATTGGAATGACCCAGCGCATAGAAATGATTAAAATGATAAGTTTTCACCAACGCTTTAAAGGCCGTATTCAACCACACCGCTTGTTTGTCAATGTTCGCCTTGCCATCCCGATTATTCGCGAAGCCAATCACGATAAAGGGCTCGTTATCATTGGCGGCAATCGAGCCACTATACTTAATGGACCCGTCCGTCTCCACCGTGAGTTTCAAGACGCTGTGTTTTTGCGGCGTTTCTTTTCCTAATTCTGTAATTAAACTATCAAACCGGTTCTGTGAGGCACTCGATCCCGGCACCATGATAACTGGCGCCATCCGCGTTCGACCGGTATTTTTCAACGTTTTAATATTGGCCTGACTCCAGTTATAGGCTGGCCAGCAGACGGCCACTAATAAGCCTAATCCGAGTAGCCAGCACCACCAATTACGTTTAAGCATCCGCTTGGCCTCCCTCATCGACGTGGTTCGCTAGTAAGACAAATGGCAAGTAAATCGCCGTGGCAATCGCGATGTTGAGCACGCTCACCAGTAAAGCGCGCCAATCGCCACCGGTTCCTAACCAGCCCGTTAAGAATCCGGGCATCGTCTTGCTGACCGGGTAAACGACTGGCGGCATCCACTGTAGTTTGAGTGCGACCCACGTCACCAGCATACTCGCAATCGGCGCCAACAAAAATGGAATCGCCAGAATCGGACTATAGGCGATTGGCAGGCCCACGAGTAACGGCTGATTAATGTTGAACAAAACGGGTAAAGCGCTAGTTTTCGCCACGGTTCGATAATTGCGGTTGTGTGACCGCCATAAAATCGCAATCAACAATGCCAGTGTCATGCCGGGACCGCCAACATTGGCAAAAGCATCAAATAAAGTGTGCAACGTTACCGGATTAGGTGCGCCCCAGGCAGAACCATGTTGGAGCGCATATTCCAGGTTCTGGACCGTGCTGGTTGCGCTATTGCCGCTGAAATCGACCGGTCCCATAATGCCAATCAACCAGTACAAATTGCTGAGCGACCCGACACCGATAATTGCCAATACAGATGCACCTGGATTGCTGAACGGCAACGTAAAGACGGCGTAGAACAACCCGTTTAGGCCGCCCTTGCTGACAAAACTGATACCATAACCAATGAGACTAAACAGCAATAACGCACTGACCATCGGCACCCAACTCTGACGAGCGCGTTTTAACAAGTGGGTCTGATCCTCTAACTGTTGATGGACGTGTGGTCGACGCGCGAGATGGCTAAACAACCAGCCGGTGATCAAGCCGACCAATAATGCCAAAAAAATGCCTTGCGTCCCTAGGTTATTTTCTAAAAAGCGACTGCCCGTAGCTTGCCCATGATTACTAAAATAATTGTAATTAATATTAAGCATCATGAAACTAATCGCCGCGGTCAATCCCGCCAGCAAATTATCACGCTGCGCTGAACGCGCTACAAAGTTTGCAGCGGCGAACGCCCCAATAATCGCAATAATGCCGTTAATACTCAGGTTGAGCATCGTGGTATAGGTCGTCAGGTGTTTAAAGCCTGGCACCCAGTGACTCAAATAATAAATGCGGTTTAAAAAACCATTGCGCTGAAAAATAGCTTGATTCAAAAAACTGACGTACGCCCCAATCAGGACGAACGGAAACAGTAATGTCAGCGTATCTCGGAGCGCGCGCCAATACCGCTGCCGCTCGACGACCCGCTCAAACCGCAATAGCGCGTGTTGAACTTGCTTGAACATACCCGATCCCCCCAAAGAAATTCATTGCTTTTAATATACGCCTGTTGGGCGCGCTTGCCCACTAGGTGCGTTTAATTTTCTTGCCGACCACTTATCCATTATAATGAACATAAAGATAAGTGGAGGTGGTTAAGATGCCAAGCCGTTATACCAATATTTTAGTTCCCGTTGATACTTCTGATGCTGCCCAAGCGGCGTTTACCGAAGCTGTGAATATCGCCCAGCGACACCAAGCCAACTTAACAGCGCTCTATGTCGTTGATGACAGCGCCTATCACACCCCGGCACTCGACCCAGTTCTAGCTGAACTACTGGACTCCGAAGCGGCCCACGCCAAGGACGCCATGCGCAAACGGCAGCAATTCGTCGCCACCACATCGGCGCCTAACCTGAAGACTGAAATCAGTTATGGCATTCCTAAGCACACCATTGAGGATTATGCCAAGCAGCACCCGGAGATTGACTTGATCGTACTCGGTGCGACTGGCGCCGACTCCCCCAACCGCGTGTCCGTCGGCTCAACGACGAGCTACGTGGTCGACCATGCCCCTTGTAATGTGATTGTGATTCGTTAATTATTCGGCCCCATCTTGCTCGGTTAGTCGGGAGATGGGGCCATTTTTTGTGGATCATGTGTACTTTGAGGCGCTTGTTGACTGGTGATTGCTGCTGGTTGGTGGGTGCTTTTTTGTGGCTGTGGTATGAAATGGTATAGCTTGGATATGCAGTGACGAGATTAACTGCAGTGTAATAATGATTGTCTGATTATTCAGCCGTGGCGCGTGTATTGACCATGCGATACAGCGCCCTGCTATGCTACAGCGTCATGGCAATTATTGGACAGACAAATCCGCTAGACGCACTCAGGCAGCATATCGACACAGTATACATATTTGACAACACTCGCTTATTAACTGGCTTGTTGATTTTAAAATACATGAAATATGCTGAATATTGGCATCGTTATACGGTATAGTTATTATAACGATATTTATTTCACGTCTATAATTTGTTTATACAGCAGTCGCCCATCACACTTGCGAGATTTTACAATCGGGGGTCTGTCTCGCGGACATGCTTGTGGTGGGTCACTACCATTGTTGGTAGCGCTTACTCTGCCATGACTCAAAGCCTGTCAGATCAGTTTTGTGCCAACAAATATTTTGAACACCATTCTCACGCTTCATCGCAGACAGGTATACGCTGTATGTCCACTTTGTCATCAGCGTGCCCTTTTCTACTTGAAATAACCCGCATTTCAGCTATTGACCAACAATCTCAAGTCATAAAAAGGTGTAATTATTTTGGAGGAATCACCATGAAGAAAATCACCACGCTCACTGCAGTACTCTTGGCAGGGCTAACACTAACTGCTTGCGGCAGCACTAGCAGTTCATCATCATCCAGTTCTAAAGCATCCACCAGTTCCAAAACGTCTACTAACAAACGGTCGTCGTCAAGCGCTAAAACGACGACTGGCATTTCACTTGCGAACTACAAGCAAATCCAAGTTGCGCTTCCCAACAACGGCACCGCAACGACTGAGACCAAAGTCAAGGAAATGTTTGGCAAGCCAGACCAGAGTACTAAGACCAGTATTAGCGGGCTCGATAAAGAAGCGACCCAATATACCTGGACCAATGTTGATCAATCATTGAGCGGTGCAACTGTGACTGCCAGTTTTTATGGTGGTAAAGCAGTTGCCAAGGGCTATAGCAATGCTTCACTAACGCCGAATGACAAACTCACAACGGCCACGCTCAATGGCATCAAGGAAGGCGACACGCTGAGTTCAGTGGAGGCAAAACTGGGGACGCCTAACGCTGAATCAATCTCGGGTTCGGGTGTCTTGAGCGCGCAAATTATTAACTATACCAGTATCAAGGGGAAATCTGGAGCGTCGGTGTCATTCACATTTACTCATAATCGATTGGTGACGACGACGAAGACTAGTTTTAATTAACGGGTTTCTCAACCCGTTGGATTTGAGCTACTAGATCGATCCATCACGTCGAAAACAATACACTGAAGTCTTATTATTAATTGGAGGATTCATTATGACAACACATATTCATTGGCGTAAAGTAACCGGACTATTACTTGCACTGCTGCTGTCAATCACACTGGTCGGCTGCTCGAACAAAACCAGTAAAACCAAGTATTACGACAAGGATTTCATCACCAGCTTGGAACAAGGACTCGAAGCACGTTGGAAATTAACGGATGAAGTTGGTGACCAGGATATCAATCAATCGGATTATAAGTCGTTTATCAATGCTGAGCTCAAACAAATTTCCAGCTATTCTTCCAAAAAGTTCAAAAGTACGTTCCTACAAGAAAACGCCATTGCTTACATCAATAGTTTGAAGAATCAAAAAAAGGCGCTTAAATCTTATAACGACTCCGATTTTTCAACTAAATGGAATAAGGCGTATGACGCTCGCAATGCGATTCTGGTGAAAATTGACAACAAGTACCATTTGAAAGTCGATTCAAAATATAATTCTTATCTCGTAGAGCTTCGGCAATCCGGCAATGCAGCCAACAAAAACACAACGCGAAATGCAGCTGTAGACAGTCTGATCAAATCAATCAAGTTTAATGACAAAACTGATGATGGTTCTGGATGGATTGAATACAGTGCAACCGTCGAAAATACCACAGGAGCTAATATTAAAAACTTTTCTGCAGTAGTCAAATTAAAGGATAAGTCCAACGTCACGACTGATACGCAATACGTTAACACTGAAAATTGGAATAAAAATGAAAAAGTGAAGTTTAAGTTCTCTACTGACAAAGATTTTGCATCATACACCGTCACGAAAGACTACGTCGACTTTGACTAAACAATAATTCCCGCATCAAATTTAGGTGCGGGAATTATTTGTTATTTTACAATCGGACCTCGCGTTCATTGAATATCCGAATGGGACGTAAAAAAGCACCAGTACGCGATGGTTAACGCGCTGATGTTTTTAGCCAACTAAATAATGGTACTTCCTCAGAGCGCCATACAGGTGCAAAGCTACTGGCCTACCAATTATTCATACCGCTATGCGCACTATAAGCCTAGTTGGATGACCCCTGCTATGTACGCCCCTTTTGTACAAAAAGAATTGTTACTGTTAGCAAACCCGAATTCATTCTCCATCCAATGTATTAATTGTTGGTAAAACGATTACTTCTGATGAATCTAAAGTTGACACCATTGAAATAACGCTCCGGGCATACGGAAAAAGTATTGCCACTCCGTTCACAGCCAAAGCTGTTGCAATTTTACTGTTATCCAACTCATTTGAAACTTCAAAATATCCTTCCAATTCTAAGTCAATCACTAGTGTTGACTTTCGAACCTGAATATTTAGAATAACTTTTGCCTTCTTTTTATCAGAAGTGAGCGCAGACTTACTTTGTATTTGAACATTCTTATCCATCTGGTCAGCTTTTACTTTGTCTCTGACCATTTGTAGATTCTGTATCTTATATCCCTTAAAATCAATAATTGGCTCGCTCATTGTAAGTACCTCGTTGTAAAATTATTTTGAATAAAAAAGAGAGGCACCATTGCCTCTCAAAATCGACATATCGGAATCAGGCAAATCCGAGTAACAATCATCCTCTGAAAATGATGGCTCATTAATTTCGACCTTTAAAGAGAGATTTTTGGTATCCTCATCGGTTTCTAAGGAAATATCGAAATCAATATATGGTTCTGGATTACTAGTCTGAATTTCTTGTTGTTGCCGCTGCAATAACTTATTAGTTAATAATCGAGCAGCTTGTGTTGCCATAAACTGAGAAAACATTTCATCATTCTTTTGCCGAAGGACATCTGCTTTCTTTTCAAGGGCTTGCCTATTGTTCAAATATTTTTGCTTTAAAACACGTGAAGTTTCATCAAGAATATTCTGCCTCATACGCGCTCCCTCCATAGCTACATAATAGCATACTTTTGTTATCACACACCAGCGAGCCCCTTTATTTTTTCCATTTTTCGAATTGTGTAGCACTTACCAACAATATCGTCTAATTTGAACTTATAACTAACGATATCCGGCTTAAATGGCTTTTTCCGAATCTTAACCAGAATAAAAAGAATTAGAGAAAGACATACGCACTGTGCCTTGGAACTATTTCCCATACCGTCCATGATAAAGTTCAGAAGAAAAGTCCCCACCAATAAGTATGCATCTATTACCTCATCATCGAAAAACTTATTCCGTAAATCTTCTTCAAAGTTATTTTGAAAGTAATTTGCAATCATCATCAGATCCTCTGGTGAATCAAAATCGAACTCGTTAACTGGTGTGTAGACATCAATTTTAATAACAGTAGAGTTGGGGGTATACGCTTGTGCTTCATCCAAAAATTTAAAACAATATACACCACTGCCTAACCACGGCATTTCCGGGATACCCAGCCATCGATTAGGAAAATCGGCATACGAATCATAAGTATCAATGTTATCTAATAGCTTATCCATAAAATATGGAAAATCATACTGAGTTGGATTAATACGTTTCTGAGCTAATATTTTATCCGCATTCTCTTTTGAAGTACTATGAAAAAAATCCACTACACAATCCCCCTTGTGACAAGAAAAATTATCTCATCTTTAAAACGCTTTAGCAATTAATAGTCCTTAACAGTTGTATAAAATCAAATACAGCCAATGAAATCGCTAAAAACGCTAGTCGATTACAACTAATTAGGGGATTGTATGGCTTAACAAAAGACACTCATCATCAAAGTATGAGTGTCTTCACGCAGATTATGAAACGTTCATTCAATTGACCTTACCCGGACTCGAACCGGGATCAACCGCTTAGGAGGCGGGTGCCCTATCCAGTTGTGCTATAAGGCCATTAACAATCCGTAAAATATCATCTCACGGATTGTGATTTTTGGCAATTACTGATTGCTAAAGCGGTCACGATTTTTCTTGCGCATGCCCTTTTTCTTGGAATGCTTGTTGTGACCCTTCTTCTTTTTAGGCGGTGTCGGGATATGACGCTCCTGAGTCGCCTGCACGCGATTGACCTTGTCTGGGTGACCAACACTCGTCACGCGATGACGGCCGTTAGTCGCCTCACCAGCCTTCTCTGGGTGGTCAAACGTTAATGGTGGGACCACCTTGTCTGGTTTGGTATCCACGATATGATAATCGACCAAATAGCCTGGCTTGATTTCATAGTCGGTAGTGGCCATCAATTTCTTGAAATCACGAATATCATGATCATCACCAAAGGTCAGCACAAGGCCATCCGCACCCATCCGACCAGTCCGACCACTCCGGTGAATATAGGTCGTCACATCTTTTGGCAACTGATAGTTAATGACTGCGGGCAACTCGGGCACATCGAGGCCCCGGGCAGCCAAGTCAGTCGTCAGTAACAAGCCCACCTTGCCCTGCCGAAATAGGCGCAGGGCTTTTTCACGTTCAACCTGGCGCTGATTACTGGTCAACGCAACGTAACTAACGTGTTGGTGGCGCAATTCTAGGGCAACGTGTTGTAATTCCTGCATCTTATTGAAGAAGACTAGCGCCCGCATGTGGTCGACCCGACTGATTCGCTTTAATAAATCAACGCGGTGGCGGTTACCGACTTGCATTGTGCGGTGGCGCACCACACCCTGTGTCTGGTCGATGGCGCGCACGTCGATTTTTTCAACGTGCTGGCCGAACCAGCGTGGAAGTTCATCTAAAATCTTGGTCTCAGTCGCGGAGAAGAAGCCCAACTGCAGGGTTTCAGCAAACGTCGCGTCTAAGATTTCACGAATCTGATCTAAAGTCTCATCCGTCAACAGCTCATCCGCTTCATCGACGATCATCATTTTCAAATGGCCCAATTTGATTTTGCCGTCCGCAATCAAATTAGTGATTCGCCCAGGCGTCCCAACGATCACTTCCGGGTGCTTCTTGAGCTTTTCCATCTGCCGCTTGACGTTGGCGCCACCAGTGATGGCGAGCACCTTGGCGTCGATCAGCTGACCCCACTCGCGAACCACGTTGGTCGTTTGCATGGCTAATTCTTGCGAAGGTGCCAAAATCAACGCTTGCGTGCCCTCGCCAACTCGTAATTTTTCAAGCATTGGCCAAGTGAACGCCAACGTCTTCCCAGAGCCGGTCGGTGCGAGTCCTAATACTGACTGTCCCGCTGCCAGTGGTTCAGCGACCGCAGTCTGAATCGGCGACAATTCGGTGAAACCAGCCGCCGCAAATTTGGTTTTAAATACGTCTAACATAGTGCCTCATTTCTATTCATCGGTAGCCGGAGTCTCACCCGTAAACGTCAAGTGAGCCGATTGCCGTAAATTAAATAATAGTTTATTCACATTGCGACTGAGTTGTCGCCAAGCCAAGTAGTCTGCTTGATATTTTGCTGGGTCATTGATCACAGCCGCAAAGTCACGCGCCTCCGCCAACATTGGATTATCATCGGGCGCCACGCCAATATTGTGCGCGTTCCCGTCATTATCCTGATAAGTCACCTGACCCAATTCGGCCGGATTATCCATCACGATAGCATCACGGGCACCGTTGATTTCAGAAGGCAAAAACGAGTTGCTAGTCTTGCCGACATTCAAGGTGACCGTGAAATCCGCGTAACGTAAGATGGCGACCCCTTTGCCGTCCACCCCGGTCCGTGTCAACGTCGGATAGTAAGCGACTTCTTCTGGCATCCCGAACCAGCCGACAGCATCATAGGCCAAGTAAACGCCCAAATCTTGCAGTGCCCCACCCGCATAGTTCAATGAGAAAATATTGGGCTCTTCGCCAGCCAGCACGGCATCGTAGCGAGACGAGTACTTCATGTACGTCAACGTCGCGCCTTGAACCATGGCCAGTTTTGAGATTTGTTCCTTGACCCGTTTGAAATTAACTTCATGAATCTGCCGCGCCGCTTCAAACAACCGCACATCGGGGTGCGCAGCTAACACGGCGTCTAATTGCTCGAACTCCCGCTGATTCGTCACGGCTGGCTTTTCAACAATGACGTGCTTGCCATAAGCGATGGCCTGCTTAGCTTGGGCAAAATGCAGACTGTTCGGCGAGGCAATGTACACCGTATCAAAACTGCCCTGACTGAAGAACTCATCCAGATCCGTAAACGTTTCTGCCGCATGATTTTTGTCGGCAAAGGCCTGCGCAGTGTCGGCGTGACGTGAATAAACGGTCGTTAACTGCCATTCTCCAGATTCAACCGCAGCATCCACAAACTGCTGGGTAATCCAATTCGTCCCAATAATTCCAAATTTTAACATTGATTGTACTCCTCTCAATGGCGCCCCAAATTAGCGGTGCTTACTCATAACTCTATTTTAACAGTTTTCAGCGCTGAGTTGGGCGGCAATGATTGGTCAGGAGGACTTTTAGCGTGATAATTGGTTTTTCAGAGCAAATTGGCCGATAAACCGAGTCGCAGTCAGACGTCAAACTTCCACCAGATTCCCGGCTTTAGGAGCTCTAATCCGGCACGCAGTCTGATGATGGTTGACAGAAACTGCACTTGACGAAATGGCGAACAGGGCGAACAGGGCGACTCAAGGTAAGCTGGCGATCGAGACTAAAAACCGAGGTGCTCCCCCCAAAAAATTGTCGTACGATATTATCACGCCCCAATTTTGGCCGAAAAAAAGAGCCGCCACGCGGGCAGCTCTTTTAAAAGCTAAGCTTATTGAGGAACAACGTTAGCAGCTTGTGGGCCACGATCGCTTGATTCTTCATCAAAAGTAACTTTTTGGCCTTCTTCTAAGGTCTTGAAACCGTCAGTTTGGATAGCTGAGAAGTGAACGAATACATCGTTGCCATCTTCACCAGTGATAAATCCATAACCCTTATCAGCATTGAACCATTTTACAGTACCATTTTTCATGAACTAAATCCTCCTAGGATATAAAAAATTAAAGTAACAAAACAAATGTTATTAACACCTATAAAGAATTTACGGTAACACAATTAAATGATACTTTAAAACTTCACATAAATGCCAATCACATTATATAGATTAACACACTCACCCAGTAAATTCCAATCAGAACCCAAATTAATTCAAAAAAAGTACTAACCCCCGTCACCCAAGTTAACGAATTGTTACGTTCATTACCCGCAAGTAACAAGTGAATAAAGCCTTTGATAAGAAGCCACTTATTACGTGACGGAGACCGTATTTTAGTGGTATATTTTAACCATAGACTTATCCGAAAGAAGGTTGATCCGGTGAAGCGACGAGGCGCAATTTTATTTGGTTTATCATTATTAGCAGGACTCTCCAGCACATTGGTCCGCAAACGTCACCCCAGCCAGATTGCTGATGGTGATCTAGCCGTGTTCTATGCTGGCACCTGGACGTACCGCGACGAGGCTCATCACCGGGATCACACGCTCGAAATTGACCCCAACATGATGATTCGCATCGACGGTCGCGCCATGCCCGCAACGGTTGAATCCATCTCATCAAGTGAACTGATTTTACTCGATCAGTACGGGTTTCACCTTGAAGTTAAAGCGAGCGAGCAGCGGCCCGTCGCCCTATTCGACGAAGCCGACGACCGCAGTTACGTGATTTTATCACCGCACCAAGCCAAACGCTTAACTGATTAAACCCACGCAGCTACTGGTTCATCAGCTGCTTTAAAATAAGTCCCAAGCTCATCATCTGATGGTCTTGGGACTTATTTTTTGATTCGGCGGTGCTTAATTAGTGTAAAGATTTATTGCTAGTTTGCACGTTCACCACTAGTGCCAGCACTTGGTACTGGTTTAAATCCGGCAATTAAATACTACGTACCAATTTAAATGCACGCTGATAATTGAAATACCCGTCATTAATTAATTTGAACGCTGGCCACTAACTTACAGGTGCACCACTAGATTAGGAAACCACTATTTGAACCGTACAATTCTAGTCCTACTGCGTAACACGCATTTAAGCATCCGCCGCCAAGTCAAGCTTACTAATTCAAACTCTCCGCAACGACTTGATTATACTGTGCCGAATTACCGTTAAAAATCAAGCCACTAAACTCTTGGCGCGTTCCATTTTGCTGATAAACGGCGCGGTCAGAATAGTGCATGAACAGCACACGTTTGGACCGATGATGGGTGTTCGTCGTATCCAGCCACAACGGGCTCTGCTTAATCGCCGGCTTCACGACTTGTTTCATTAATTCTGGCGTCGACCAGATCACACACTTGCGGTCATAATCCTGCGTCAGCTTGGTCACGAGTGCGCGTAATTTTTGTCGCGCTTGCCGCACCGCAATCGTTTTATCCGTATAATTGCCATAATAATTGACTTGAATCGCAATCGGTAAATTGCCGATGCTGTCGCCGACCGTCTTCTCAAAATAGGCAGCTTGGGCTGACGCGGACGACGAGAAACTAAACGTATGGACAACGCCCACGCCGAGACTGGTCCCGATAATGCGTTCATAGTTGCTGGAAAAGTTGTCATCTGTATAGCTCGCGCCTTGAGTCGCATGCATATAGACAAACTTCAGGCCGTCATTTTGCAAGGCTGCAAAGTCCAAGTAGCCGTCATTTTGCGAAACGGCGACGCCTCGAATATTGAAGCCTTCGACGACGGACGCACTCCGCCAGCGTAACCACATCAACCCACCCCAAATACTACCGAGGAGCAGGACTAGAATTAACAGCCAGCCAAGTCGGTGACGCCAGCGCGCCCACCGCGTTCGTGCATATACTGGTCGATAATGTTGCCGCTTTGTCATCTCATCAATCCTTTGCCTACAGCATTAAAGCTCTGTTCGCGTCTGACTAATGGCCTCGCGAACCCGGCCAAGACTTTCAGCCATTTCGATATTCCCGTGAACAGCCGTCATCAAAAAGAGACTGTCGATAATGCTCATTTGCGCAATCAACGAGGTCAGTCCTTCTGAACGATAATTAATTTCTTCGGCCACCGAGATAAAGGCGACCGTGCTATTTTTTGCCAATGGTGAATTGCCGAAGCTAGTTAGGGCAATCACCGGCACTCCTTGCGAGTTTAAGGTCGATAACACTTGTAGCGTCTGCTGGTTGCGTCCAGTGTGTGAAATCACAACAGCGACGTCCTGAGCATTCATCTGGGCCGCCTGCATCAGTTGCATATCATAGTCGCTATTATGCGCACATGGAATGCCCGTGCGGACGAATTTGTGGTAGCCATCTAAGGCTGCGACCGCCGAGCCTCCGAGGCCGTAAAACCCAATTGAGCGCGCATTTAACAATAATTCGACCGCCTGTTTTAAGTCGGCCTCCGTCATCACCTGACTGGTCTGATCCAGAGAGCTCCGAATACTATTGAAAGTCGATTCAGCAATGCCCTTAAAAGTCGTTTGCTTTTCAACATCTTGAAAGGCTTCGGCATTCGTCTGTTCGATGGGTTCCGCGGCCGTTAACTCACGTGAAAAATCGCGAAAACTGCTAAAACTAATACGTTTAACGAACCGTGAAACGGTCGCTGTCGACACGCCAACTGCCGCGGCTAGATCTGAAATCGACTGCGCCGCCGTTTTGACTGGGTCGGCAATAATATAATCCGCAATCTTGCGGTCAGTAACACTGAGATTCGGATAATAAGACCGAATCAGCGTCAGAACGCGATTACGATGTACTGGTGTTTGTGTGGACATGCTGACCACCTCCATGTCCAAATTTTACCACAATTCTGATGGTCACTATCAATTTCTTGTCATCATCACCAATTGACGTGCTGTTTTCGCTGACCAGTCAGCTGCCGCGAATCACCAACAATCACCGTCATCAGCTTTAATCATCCGGCTAAAGAAACGCTGGCACGCTGCCAACCAATCTGATCTGCTGACAGGCTGAGCGGTTGGCTTCTGATAAATTATGGCGTCGGATTTGCCGAGATCAGTCCCTTGTTCGTCGGTTTATTTTTATCGAGCATATAAGTCCGAATCAAGGTCACGATTTGCGCGTTTTGAGGCAGATCTGAGTGTTGGGCATTATTCCCCGTGACCGTGATTTCAGTGAAGTGTTTGACCTGGCCCTGATAAACGTACTTGCCCGCTTCTACACTGCGCGCGGGGACTAGGCCGTCCGAATCGTAATTTTCAGTCCCAGCCACCGAATACATCGTGGCAGACTTCGGTAGTCGGTCCCGATATTTGATGAAATCCGCCAGCATCTGAGTCTTATGATTCAGATTTGCTTCAGAAAAGTTATACGGCGAGCCAATCGTCATGATGCGCTTGACCGTAATATCATCCCGATTAAAATAATGCTCGAAGTAATACGTATAAATCAGCCCACCATTCGAATGACCGATGGCTTTGAAATTATTAAATTGATATTTGGCGGCCAACTTTTTAAACGCCAGCGAGAACCAACGCGCCTGTTTTTTGATATTGTCATAGCCGTCCCGATTATTTTGAAAGCCGACGACAATAATTGGCTCATTGTCCCGCGCCCGCAACGTTCCCGTCATTTTGATACTGTCATCCGTGTTGACGGTCAATTTGATCAAACTATGCCGGCGATGATCCGCCTTATTGAGCTGTTTGACCAGGGTATCAAACCGATTTTGAGTGGCACTACTCCCGGGAATCATGATGATCGGTGACATTTGCGAGTCATGACGGCCAGTCATCGCGGCCACATTGGCGCGGGTCCAATGATAAGACGGGCCAACTAGGCAGCCGAGGAAAATCAAGCCCAGTATTAAAACTAGCAGACTACGCCGTCGACGCCAATTTGGTTGATTACGCATTTGAATCGCCTCCCACCGACTGCTGAGCAGCGCGCACAATGGCTTCCGCTAACCGCATGAATGGCAAATAAATCGCGACTGATAACGCTAAGTTGATTAGCCCTAACCCAAGCGCCACCACGTTTCCGTTTGTCCCGATAAAAGCAATCAACGGCCCCGGAGTCCCAATCGGTACTGGGTACACGACCGGTGGAATCCAATGCAACGCAATCGCGATGGCTGCGGTGCCCATATTGACCAGTGGCGCCAGAATAAATGGAATCAGATAAATTGGATTATATAGGACTGGTAACCCAGTCAGTAACGGACCGTTGCTATTGAAGAGTGACGGCAACAAGCTCCACCGCGCGACGACGTGATAATTATGATTATCGCTGCCGATATAAATTGCAATCAGCAGTGCGAGCAACATCCCCGTCCCACCGAACGTGCCAAACGCGTGATAGAGCGTGTTTGCCGTGTACGGATACGGGACATGATAAGCCGAATGGTGCGTCAGGGCATAATTCAGGTTCGCAGTCATCGTCGAACTATTGGTCACCAACCGTTCTTGATAGGGCCCCGCTAATCCCAGAATTTCAAGTAAAAGCGCTAACGCGGCTAAGGCAAACGTCATCCAGAGGCTGTGACTCGTCATCGCGTACTTTTGAAACGCCGACTAGCTGTCCATCGAATAGGTCAAAATCATCAACCAATTCAGGGCCAAACTAAGCCCCACCGCTAGCACTAAGATCAGGGCCATCGGTAACAACGAGCCAAACGTCCGGGTCAATATATCGGCCGTGTGCGGACTGGCTTGTTCGGGCACGGGTTTACTGAACCATTTAAAACACAAGCCGGTCAGACCACCAACCAGCAGTGCGCCCGTCAGGCCATTCGTCCCAATCAGCAACGTATTAAAGAGACCAACTTGATTCTGATTCGTATATTGATAGGCAATGATTAGCAAGGCAATCGCCGCGGTCAACCCAGCTAACTGGTCATCGCGCTGATGCAACTTGGCATGATACTTGGCCGCCCCAAACGCCGCTACGACAGCCACCCCATTCAGCGTGAGCGTCGTCAAACTATCAAAGGGATAGTGTAAGTAACGATAATACGGCACCCACTTAGACAAGTGAAAAATACTGGCAATAAAACCCGACTTAGTCAGAACCGTCAGCTGAATAATCTGGCTGAACGTCCCAATTAAGATAAATGGAAAAATCAACATCAGGGTGCGCTGAATGATACGATAAAAATTGGTTTGCCGGAAACGGACTAGGCGCGGCACTAACCGTTGAATTAATTGCTGCTGACTGATTCCCATTGACAACCCCCCGATTCCTGTCATTTACTGGTTCTTATTATAAGCCGTTTAGTCCGCTTCTGCCTATTACAATCTTTCACAAATTTTGACACGTCAACATTATCGATGATTGTATTAACAAAATTATGCTCGCGATAGCCACTGGTGAGCGTTCTCGGGCTGCATCTGGTGAATTCATGTCAAAGTAAAACCGATTATTCGGCCTGATTTATCGCACAATCTCGTGAGACTCATCACATCATTTATTGATTGCTAATCTGCAACCAAAAAACGTGCAGGTCAGTCCTTGACTTGGACTCACCTGCACGTTTAGTAATTAATTGATTAATTGTTAACGATGACCGAACTGATTATCTTAAACTAATCGACCCTGACCGTGCGCGACCACTAATCAGATAAGTGGCCGTGGTACCGACCCGACCCGCCTGGTAACCATCCGCATGGTGATCCACTTGGGCAAAGTGCGGCGCGGTGACTCGACCACTTTGGGACTCTAATTCATAACGGTAGCTGGCATCTGTGGGTGTCGAAACCTTGATCGATCCACTATGTGCCGCAAGCGTGGTATCCCCGTTAATAGCGGCCAAGGCAAGCTTGATGCTCCCCGATTTGGCCGTCCATTGACCGCCACCACGGACTTGCTGGCCGCTAACGCTACCACTAGTCACACGGACGTTGTAATTCCCAGCAGCGACGTCAAGTAGCCGCGCCCGACCGCTTTTAACGTTCAACACTAATTGTTCAGCAACCTGAACATCAGCCATCGTCAAGCTTCCTGATGTCACCTCGCTGGTGAAAGTCGTCATACCAACCGCCACCAGCCGGGCACTACCACTGACAACTTGGAGTTGTAACTCAGACAAGTGCTGGAGATTGCCCATAATGACGTTGCCGGAGCGGTCGCTCAGTGTCAGTTGACCTGCATATGACGCTGGAATCAGGATTTGGACGTGGACCCGTAATGGAATCAAAAACGGCACCTTGCCTTGCACGATTTCAAGTCGGTCCTCAAACGTCGTGACCTGACTGTAATAAGCCGGGTTATTATAATTCATGTAGTCACGAATAATCACGTCATCCCCCGCTTCACGCGTTGGCAAGACTTTGACCGTCGCTGCGCGATAATTGATGGCGATGTGTGCCAATCCAGTCAGTGACACACGTTGCTCATTGACCAATGGATGCCGTTCACGATAGACGTCGTCCAGGTTCGCGGTGACGTGCTGATTCGACTCGTCAGTCGCGGCATCGTCCGTGGTTGACTGCTCCTGATCAGCATCGGTTTCGGGCTGGGACGTTTCACCTGGTCGCTGTGACTGTTCCTGTTGTTGCGACTGCCCACGTTGTTGCGAGCGTCGTTCATCGTCAAAATCTGTCTCGGCCTGGTTTTGAAGACCGTGTTCATCCAGAATCCAATTGCCCACCTTCAACCCATTAGCATCCGCTTTGATGGTGCCGTTATTAATTGAGAGGCCGTCCGCATTGATTTTGAGCGTCTTACCATCGTCAATTTCAATGCCGTTGTCATCCACGATGACTTGATGTCCGTGGACGTGTTCAGCAGTCCCATTCTCTTCGTTGATCTGTTTGATCAAGGCATTAATATCACCGAAGTCACTAAACGCTCCGGCGACCGCCTCTTCTGGTTCAAGTCCACTAGCTGCTTTATCATTTGCCGCTTCGTTCAAATCAGCTGATAGTTCCGTTTTTAATTCTGCCAATGCGGCAGTGTCTGGTTGGTGCTTAAAATAAGTATTCAATCGCATTGCGACGAGTTGTTCAATCTTGGCTGACATCGGCCTCAATCCTCCCTAAAATCAATTCATCAATCACTTGCTTTGCAAAATTCCATTCATCGATATTGTGTTGCAGTGTCTGTTGGCCCTGCGTCGTAATCTGGTAATACTTGCGCCGACCACCCTGCGTTTCATTGCCCCAATAGCTGCGAATATCCCCATTTTTCTCTAACCGCCGAAAAACGGTGTAGAGTGTTGCTTCGTTGATGACGTACGCGCCATGGCTCAACTGCTTGATGGTCTTCGCAATCGCATAGCCGTAACTGTCACCCTGGTTCAAAATATTGAGCACAATGGTTGTCGTGTGCCCCCGAATCGTATCCTTGGAAATTTCTGGTTTCACCAAATTGACCTCCTCTCAACTACTTTGTCAGACATAGTAATTTGATGAACATAATATACCACCAATTACTGTGTGTGTCAAAGTAATTTGTTCTGAAAAATGTTCAGTTCTCAATTGGGGCCCATTTTTGAGAATTAAGTGCCGCCGGAATCATGCGATTGACGCCAAATGTGCGCATGTTTGCCGAGTAGTGCGATAGCCACCGCTGGTTTAATTTTCCACATAACTAACCCGGCGTCGCCCTTACAATGGCCGCATCTCATCTAAAACGCAATTAATTATGTTAGCCGCGGTACCAATGCGCTCATTCTGTCGATACGCAAAAAAGCGACGCTGTCTGCATCACACGTCGCTTAATATCGAATCTATTAATTTTGAATTGTGATTACCGGTCAGCAGTCCAGTTGCCCGCCGTAACTATACACAACTCAGGCATCAGTTTTTCAGCTATTCAGATTGAACTGCACTTGAGATTGGCAGCTGACCCGGTTTCTCACGCCATTCACACAAATGCAACCGTGTCACAACTAGTGTAACCAGTCAGAAACTCTGGCCACTAATTACAAGCCACTATAATTACAAACTAGTTAGCATACCAGCTACTATAATGACAAACTGGTTAACAGTGACTACCCGCTATCGCCAGTTAATTCGGCTCAGCACCCGTTTACCCAAGCCGTTTTGCAAGATAATGAAGACTGGGTAGGCGCTAATCATCAGTGGCAAGTAAATCATTGCCAGCGACCAATCCAACAGATTGACTAGCGAGAAAATCTTGCCACCAAATAAGAACACGAGAACAAATAAGGTAGCCATCAAAGCGACCAGCCCGATTTTAAACCGGTTCAGTGGTCGTGCGGCAATCAGCAAGGCGTTCAAACTAAAAATTCCCGTCATCAAGACGCTCAAGGTCGCGGTCGTTTCAAAGTTCAAATTGAAATGGCTGCCGAGCGCCATAATAATCATAATATAACTGACGACACACAGGGCGGCTGGCACCGCAATCTCCATGACTTGTTTCATAAAACGACCCGTAATTCGCGTATAATCTGGCTGTAACGCTAAGAAGAATGTTGGGATTCCGACCATCAGCGAGGAAATCGGCGTCAGTTGAATCGGCTCAAACGGGTAGCTGTGGCTCATAAAGATAAAAATCAGCGTCAACGCTACCGAATACATCGTTTTGATCAGATACAAGGCGGCGACCCGCTCAATATTGTTGATGACCCGCCGACCTTCATTTAAAACTTGGACCATCGCATCAAAATTTGAATCAATTAGGACAAAGTCGGCGAGACTCTTCGTGGCTTCACTCCCACTCGCCATGGCGATGCTACAGTCGGCTTGTTTCAACGCTAACAAATCATTGACCCCGTCACCCGTCATCGCCACCGTATGACCATCACGTTGATATGCTTTGATCAACTGTTCCTTTTGTTGCGGGGTCACCCGACCGAATACCGTGTAATCCGCAACCAATTGGTCATAGTTAGGGTCATCACCGACCTGGCTCATGTCGACAAGTCGCTCTGCACCCTGAATTTCCGCGCGTTTGGCAATACTTGCGACCGTCACGGGATTGTCTCCGGAAATGACTTTCAACGCAACATCCTGATTGGCAAAAAAGCCAAAGGTGGCTTTCGCTCGCGGACGTAATTCATCCGTTATTAAGATTAAGCCCAGACACTTTGGCGCCGTTGGTTTAGGCGTCGTCAGAGCCGCAACTTCCGCAAGCACTAAGACCCGGTAGCCTTGTTGCGCCAATGACTGAATGCGCGCTTGTAGATCAGTTGGTACCGTTGTAAAAATAAATTCCGGTGCGCCTAAGACTTCCGCATGATCTGCAAACGCCGCCCCACTCCATTTCCGACTAGACGAAAACGGCATGACCTGAGTTGGCTGAACATCCGGTTGGCCTAACGCTGCTTTGATTGCCTGGGCGGTCTCATTATCATCATCAATGGCTGTGACCAATGCGGCCAGTCGGTCTTCCACAGCCTTCTGAGCAATCTGGCCCCATGGTTCGACCCGTTCAAAGACGAGCTTGCCACTCGTAATCGTCCCGGTCTTATCTAGGCACAGCGTATCGACCCGCGCGAGCGCTTCGATTGCTGGTAACTCCCGGACTAAGACCTGGTGACGACCAAGGGTAAACGCCCCGGCAGCTAGGGCCACTGAGGTCAGTAACACCAGCCCTTCTGGAATCATACCGACCATTGCCGCCACGGTTCCTAAAATCGCGCGATTCTGGCTTTCACCACGCATCATTGTCGAAATGAAGAGTCCGGCACCTAGTGGAATAATCGTGAACGTCAATATTTTGATAATTCGATTGATAATCGTTAATAATTGACTCGGTGTCCGCCGCTTCTGTTTGGCCGCCCGCGCCATCTGTTTGATAAAGCTACCGTGTCCGACCTGTGTCGCCTGCACGACCCCGTGGCCACCAAGGATGACACTGCCGGAGACCAGTTCGTCACCGGCGCCCTTAATGACGGGGTCAGCTTCACCGGTAATTTGCGACTCATCGACTTCGAGGCCACTCGTTTCACGTACCAAGCCGTCGACTGGAAGTTGCTCACCACGTGTGACCAGTAATAAATCATCCTGGACGATTTCATCCTGTGCAATTGCCAACGTTTGGCCATCGCGCCGGACTTTTACCTTCGTAGCTGACAACAGCGACAACTTGTCCACCTGCCGTTTAGCCCGAATCTCTTGGAATATCCCGATTGCCGTATTGACGATGACGACGAATAGAAACAGCATGTTCTTATAGCTACCCGTCAACAGGACTAATCCGGCTAACAAAACATTGATACAATTAAAAAGTGTCAGTAAATTGTCACGAAAAATCTGTTTGACCGACCGCGTCAAAGGCGGTAACGGCTCATTTTTTAGGCCCGCTGTCAGGCGCTGGTCAACCTCTTTGGACGTTAACCCGTGTTCAATTGCTGATAAATAACGTTCTGACATGGCGCGCCCTCCCCGTTTACAAAAATAACGTTAACCTTATTGTAAACGATTTTTTAAAGGCGATGCGAAAAAAACGCCCGAATTTATGCTTTCCATTGTAAAATTAATCTTTTCATTATGATTACGATACTATCAAACTGATTGCCATGGGGCTAGAAGCTGCGCACGTGCTTCACAACCAAGGCTGACAGCGCCAACACGCTTCTGTGACTGCCTGCCCATTTTTGTGTTATTACGGCACTAATCATCCGTGACGTGTCCCACAAAGTTGGCAGACATTTTGCATTTTGACCGAATAAAAAAACGGCCACCCGATATGGCTAGCCGTGATTATCATTAATCGTTAGTTTCATCCGCTGGTAAATGCGTCTGGTCAATTGCCAGCTGCATGACCTTTGTAAAACGTTCATCAAGTTCTGTCCCGCTCATTTTGAAAAAGCCACCGATTTCCTGAATGATGAAGCCGAATAAAGTCGACCGGTACAACGTATTTTCAACCCGCGCTGAGTCGTCCAATTGTAAAGGTTTAAACATCATTTGATACAACTGCACGATTGCTTTACGTGAGCGTGGAATCTTCAAGTTGTCATTCAAATCCAGTAATAGCGGTGCCAAACGTTGATGTTGAACACAGGCCGCCCGAAATTCCTGTGCAAAGGCCATCAAGGCTTCATCGCCATCAACATTGGCAATTTTTTCAGTCAACCGATCAGCCACATTTTGAACAAATTGGAGGCCGACCTGATCCAATAGATCACTCAGGCTATCAACATAATTATAAATGGATTGTGGCCGGACATCCAAAACTAACGCTAAGTCACGAATCGTTAATCCGTTAATACCCTTACTCTCAATTAACTGATTAGCTGTCGCTAATACTTTTGCTTGTGTTAGTGTTCTTCTCTTTACCATTATGCTCCCCCGTTTTTTGGTTTATTTCGTGTTTCATTATAACCCATACTGCGCAAAAACCGGGATAAAACGCTTATTTTTTATTTATTTTAAGATATTCGATGGCGTTTGCGTTTAATAATTGACCAATAAATACAATTATTTACGGGGGTACTTATTGAAATTCAAATAGCCAACTGACCCACACCGAAAAAATTCAACCAAGCGTAATCTTGATAAATTGTCACATAAGCATTTTTGTTTTTAGTGTATTAGTTGTCGCTAACTGGCTAAGGGTGATAACCAATTTGTAAGTGGCTAAATCAACACCAACTGCCTAAAATCATCGCAAACATTCACGCTTACAAAGACTCCCCTATTCTTCATATGGCACGTCATTTTCGTGGCACCACTCAACGGCCATATCGTGATAGGCTTGCGCTTCAAAATCATACCATTGCTCTAATAAACCAAGTTGTTCAATTGTTGACCGAAACCTACGAAAGGCGCCTCGGCCACTGATTGCTTGTTCTAGCCGCTCTCTTTGACGATCATCGGCCACTTGATCAACATAATCCCTCATAATCTGATAATCGTGAATGTCGATCTCAGTTGGAAAGCTCACATAGTCATCACGATTGTCATCAATGGCTTCTGCTAATTTATCATTGCTGTCGTCATCCGCAAATTGATCATTTACTAGTACCACAATCTCATCCGTTGAACGACGGTAGTAGTAGACCATACCATCTTCAGCATTAACAAACGGGTCAACCAGATCATCTAATTTCATGGAAAACATCCTTTCACGCTCACTAGAGTATAGGTCCATTGTAGCCCTTTCCACGGACTATTTCTGCTAGGGTCAACAATTTATGTGATTGTGGTCAGTTTCAATTACTGAGGGCACCAAGGCGCTGCTACTAGCGTCACTAGGATGCTTAGTTCATAGTAATTGTAATTAAAAAGTCTAGCTTTAATTGCTAGACCAAGTTGGCACAATAATATTCTTAAACTGTCCTTGTTGCGTGATCCAACATCAGGGACGCTGGCAATATCATCGTAAATATTGTCCAAAAAGACTGGTTTTATTGGCTTCATCATTACTCATTTTCAGAGATGCATTTACAGGCCAATTGCCTTAGCAGCTTCCTCTTTAGTCATTGTTACGCCATCGTCCGAATCCTCAATTAGACGATCCATCGCTTTAGGCAACTGCTTTTTCATCTTTTTGAACTGGGTGATTAATTCTTGGCCTTCGTACCCTTGATGAACCAAATCCTGAAGAATGTTTTCACTAAAGTCTAAGCAGTCATCGTCCTGAGCAAATTCATAAAAGATACCATAATCGGTTAGATGTGGCCTAACCGTTACACCAACACCAATGTTGAATGATTCAGGAACCGTTAGCGTAATCGCATTACCCTGCCGTCTAGTTTTTGTCGTTTTCATGACTATCACCTCTTCGTGAATGATCTCATCATTTGTAATAATTGCTTATGATTATAACTTGATGCTCGCCTTTTCAACAAACTATTCCATACAAATAGACCAGCAAAAGGCCCTATATAGAGCTGTCTTGAAACTAGAACTTCAGGTACAATCTGAGAAAAAACGAATCGCGGCTATTCTCATGCCGATACCTAACCGTTACGTACTGGAGAATAGTCAACGAGAAACAATTAAAGGCTACTTCCCAACATACTGCATTAGCTCCTCCTCAAGACTATACGCCCGTACCGTCTGTAATACCACCTTTTGAATCATAATTATGTGATTAGCTTGCACCATAAATGAAGATAATACTCACACTATTTACGCTGGACGAGTTCACTGACGAAATGATTGCAAATGCTTGCTATTAGATTGCAAAAAAGATAATGACACATCAACAACTTGAATGTGGAGGTAATTAATATGGCAAAGCCAATCAAAAAAACAGCCAGCGTTTTTACTAGAGTCAGCCCAGAACTGAAGAACCAGGCTGAAGATGTATTAGACAAACTTCAAATTCCGATGTCAACAGCACTCAGTATGTTTCTACAACAAGTGGTGGAACAACGAGGCATCCCTTTTGAAGTCAAGCTTCATCATCAACCATTAGATGCCTCGACTTTAACGACAGAACAATTTGATCAAGAAATTCAAAAAGGCTTCGATGACTTTAAGCATGGTAAGACCTACACTGACGAACAAGTACACCAACAATTACAAGAAAAGCATCGTCAATCGTGACAACAAAAAAAGTGTACCAATTTCCGTCAACAAAAACGGAACTGGCACACTTTTCAGCTATCATGAATACCTTTATACCGGCATTCAAAAAACTATTTTTCTTTACGTTCCAGCACCGTCACCGATTCAATATGCGGCGTCTGTGGGAACTGGTCTACAGGTTGAACTGGTGCACTGATCTGGTACCCGTATTCCGCAAACCGTTGAACGTCGCGAACTAAGGTCGATGGGTTACAACTAATGTAAACGACCCGTTTTGGTGCCATTTCGCCGGCGCTCTTGATGAAGTCAGCGTCCAGACCCTTGCGTGGTGGATCAACGACGATCACGTCTGGCTTGATACCATCCGCTTGCCACTTAGCCATCGCTTTTTCAGCGCTATCCAGCACAAACTTGGCATTCGTGATACCATTCTTATCCGCGTTCTGGCGAGCATTATCAATCGCAGCGGGAACAATTTCGACCCCATACACCTGCTTAGCATGTTGCGCCATCGTCAGTGAAATGGTTCCGATACCGGAATAAGCGTCAATCACCGTTTCGTTGCCCGTCAATCCAGCGCGGTCAATCGCCAATTGATACAGTTTTTCAGTCTGTTGTGGATTGACCTGGTAGAATGATTGTGCCGAAATAGCAAACGTCAATCCTAATAATTGGTCATCAATTGTCGACTTTCCTGCTAACACGTTGTTAACTGGCCCTAAAATAACGTTAGTCTTCTTTGAGTTAACGTTTTGAATCACACTGACCACTTCTGGTAAGGCGGCTTGAATCTCTTGTGTGACCACGTCAGCCATTGGTAAGTGCTTCGTCCGAGTGACGATGACCACCATCATCTCGTGGCTGTAGTAACCCCGACGAACCATAATCGTCCGAATCGTGCCACTATGATGGAATTCATCATAGGCTGCTTCGTGATACTTCCGCAAAATGTCGCGTACGACCACGATTGCCTTATCAATTTCAGGATCCTGAATATAATAATCTTCAATTGGCATCAATTGATGACTGTTCTTCTTGTAAAAACCAGTCGTTAATTGTCCCTGAACCTGACGAACAGGCACTTGCGCCTTATTCCGATACTGGGTCGGATTGTCCATCCCAATCGTTGGCAAGACTTCGACATCATCCATGTGCACTTTAGCGAATAATTCAGCGACCTGATGTTGTTTGAATTTCAGCTGTTCACTGTATTCTAGGTGTTGCAATGGCGCAATCCCAGTCTGCCGATAAACGCGGCCCTTTGGATTGACCCGGTGCGGACTGACTTGGTTGATTTTTTCAACTTCCCCGAACGCAAAATTCTTTGTCGTCTTCGTCACTTTGACCGTGATTTTTTCTTCCGGTAAGGCATTTTCAATAAAAATCGGGTAGTTATCAACTTTGGCAACTCCCATGCCTTGATACGTTAAGTCCATGATGATGACATCTAACACGTCACCCTTATGCACTGGTAAATTAACTTTCATTGGTTTCCTCTTGCTTTCTTTGTGGGTTCTTTTGATTGTCTGTTTGGCTGGATATAACTGTACTACCAGGCGTTCAAACGGGTCGCAGGTCGTGTTGCTAAGCTGAACGTGCACTCGTTTTGGGTCGAAACTGCATCATTTCATTTCACACGCCCCGTCCTAGCCTTGCTGTTAAAACGTTCAATCTTCAGCTGTGCACTCCGCTTGCTACGCCAGTTGACCATTGCCAAAGCCGCAATAATCAACTCACTCGGTCTCGTCCTAGTCTTATTGTCGAAACGTGCAACCTTCAGCTGTGCACTCCGCTTGCTACGCCAGTTGACCATTGCAAAAACCGCAATAATCAACTAGCTCGGTCTCGTCCTAGTCTTACTGTCGAAACGTGCAACCTTCAGCTGTGCACTCCGCTTGCTACGCCAGTTGACCATTGCAAAAACCGCAATAATCAACTAGCTCGGTCTCGTCCTAGTCTTACTGTCGAAACGTGCAA
>NZ_JAMSKY010000011.1:45790-111115 GCF_023806745.1 Lactiplantibacillus sp. B652
AACCTTCAGCTGTGCACTCCGCTTGCTACGCCAGTTGACCATTGCAAGGCCCGCAATAATCAACTAGCTAGGCAATGCTCGAGCACAACCCGCTGAACGTTGCACTCTTAAAAAAATTACCGTCCACCATTGTATCGGTAAACGGTAATTTAAGCAAGTTATTCTGTTTTTTCGTCGTCCTCAGTTGCGGCTGGCAACTGGTCAACGGCCGAAACGAAGTGCCGTTCTGCATCTTCTAATTCTGGATCAGTGTCGGTGATTGCTTCATCAGGGATGCGGTCCGTATCGGCAAACATTTCAATGTGTTGCTTCAAGTTACGGAACGTCATCGGTGCATCACCACCGTATTCCCCGTCTAAGTTAATCATCAACCGGTCCTTATCAGCTGGCTTAGCAACGACCTTGCTCGTCTTGACATAGATAATGCTTGGATCATTGATGTGCTTCCCACCATTGAGCACTAAGGTCATCAGGTGGAGCATTTTGGCCAAATTACTGGTCTTAACGATAATCATCGTAAACTTACCGTCGTCGAGCGAGGCATCCGGCACCAACTGTTCGAAGCCACCCACCGAATTCGTCAGCGCTAAGAAGAACATGGACGCCTTGCCTTGATAATGGCCACCATCATATTTCAGATCCATCTCAATCGGTTTCACGCGTGGCAATAACTCAGCCCCTTTGGCCAAGTATGCGGCGTAACCGAAAATCGATTTCAATTGTGATGGCACGTCGTAAGTCAATTCCGTCAACATGCCCCCAGCCGCAATGTTGATGAAGTATTGGTCACCGGCTTGACCGATGTCCATTTTGACCGTCTGGTTCTTTAAAACGACCTTGGCCGCGGCGACCGGATCATTTCGCGGAATCCGCAGTGCCCGGGCATAATCATTGGTCGTACCCGCCGGAATAATGGCCATCTTAGGCCGCCGTTTTAAGCCAGCTAGCCCGTTTACTACTTGATTGATGGTCCCATCACCACCAGCTGCTACAATCAGTTCGAACCCATCCTTGGCACACCGGCGCGCCTCGTCAGCCGCTGAATTAGGGGCTGGCGTCGTCGCAAACGCACTGGTCTCATAGCCAGCTTGTTCAAAGATACCAAGAATTTCAACTAGATCGTGGGCGAGTGCCTCACGTCCAGAAGTCGGGTTGTAAATAAGTCGTGCCCGTTTACGCATGTTTCCTATTCCTCCGCTCGCACGGTCGAGTGTTCTGTGCTTAGTCGTGCCAACTACTGGTCATAGAATCGTGATTCAGGTCCAAGACCTAACCGACCTACCCCAACACGCTACCGTGCCTTTTGATGCAATTATCGTGCTTTTAATGACGTCATTAATAATTGGTTGACCACTTTCGGGTTGGCCTGACCACGCGTCTTCTTCATGATTTGACCCACGAGGAAGCCGACAGCCCGGTCTTTCCCATTCTTAAAGTCGTCGATTGATTGTTGGTTGTTGTCCAATACGTCATCAACGATTGGTTGTAACTTAGCTGGATCTGACAATTGAACTAAGCCCTTGTCATTGACCCATTGAACGGGTTCTGAACCAGCCATAATTGCTTTGAAGACCTTCTTGGCGATTTTACTTGAAATCGTCTCGTCAGTAATCATTTTAATCATGCCCGCCAAATGTTCTGGCGTTAACTCAGTCGCTGACAAGTCGACCTTGTGCTCGTTCAAGTAGGCGTTGACGTCCCCTTGCAAGTAGTTCGAAGCCAACTTAGGATCGGCACCCTGTGCGACCGTGTCATCAAAGAAGTCAGACATTTCCTTAGTCTGCGTCAAAACACCCGCGTCATAAGCCGTCAAACCAAATTCGTTGACGTAACGTTCGCGCCGTGAACCAGGCATTTCTGGAATCGTGGCTTTGACCGCTGCAATCCAATCATCGTCAATGTTGACGGCTGGAATATCAGGCTCTGGGAAGTAACGGTAATCATCGCTACCTTCCTTGACCCGCATTAAAATCGTTTCGCCAGTCGTTTCGTCAAACCGACGTGTCTCTTGTTGAATCTTGCCGCCAGACATTAAGACTTGTTGTTGCCGCTTTTCCTCGTATTCCAACGATTTACGGACATAGTTGAAGGAGTTCAAGTTCTTCATTTCGGTCTTCACACCGTACTTATCCGAACCTGCTGGCCGAATCGAAATGTTAACGTCGACCCGCATGGACCCTTCTTCCATCTTAACATCTGAAACACCGGTAAATTGAATCCGTTGCCGCAATGCTTCACAGTAAGCATAAGCTTCTTCTGGTGACGCAATATCCGGCTTCGAAACGATTTCGATCAATGGCGTCCCTTGCCGGTTCAAATCGACATAGGAATAGTCATTTTCGTGGGTGTTCTTCCCTGCATCTTCTTCAATATGCATTTCTTCGATACCGATTTTTTTCTTCTTGCCATCAACTTCGATTTCAATCCAACCATCATGCGCAATTGGCTTTTCATGCTGCGTAATTTGGTAGGCCTTAGGGTTATCTGGATAGAAGTAGTTTTTGCGGTCGAAGTACGTATGGTGCTCGATCTGTGCGTGTAAGGCAGTTGCGGCCTTGATTCCGGCTTCGACAACACCCTTGTTCGGTGTTGGCAGTACCCCAGGATATCCCCAATCGATCACATTGGTGTTGGCATTTGGTTCGGACCCAAATTGCACGGGTGAAGGACTAAAGATTTTGGAATTCGTTTTTAATTCAACGTGGACTTCCAAACCAATCGTGGTTACAAAATTCATTAGTTAGCACCTCCGACTTTCGGGGTTTGCTTGTAGACTTGGGTCGCCTGTTCAAAGGCATAACCCGCCTTGTAGAGCGTACTTTCATCAAACGCCTTACCGATTAATTGCAGTCCAACTGGTAACCCGTCTGCAAACCCAGCTGGCACTGACATCCCTGGCAATCCAGCCAAGTTGACCGGAATCGTCAAGACATCGTTCATATACATCGTAATTGGGTCTGAGAGTTCATCGCCTAACTTGAACGCTGGCGTTGGTGCAACTGGGCCCATGATGAGGTCGTAATCTTCAAAGACCTTATTGAAATCATTAATAATCATCGTCCGAACTTGGCCGGCCTTGTGGAAGTAGGCATCGTAGTACCCTGCTGAAAGCGAGAACGTTCCAAGCATGATCCGACGTTTAACTTCATCACCGAAGCCTTCAGAACGGCTACGAACATAGACGTCTTCCAAGTTCTTGACGTCATCCGCCCGGAAACCGTAACGAATCCCATCAAACCGTTGTAAGTTAGATGAGGCTTCTGATGACGCGATGATGTAGTATGCAGCCACACCATAGCGACTATTTGGCAATGAGACTTCTTCAACGGTCGCACCTAAGTCTTCGAATTGTTTAACGGCTTGTTCGATGACTTCGCGGACCTTCGGATCAATACCGTCGCCCATGTATTCCTTAGGTAACCCAATCTTCATACCCTTGATATCACCAGTCAAACCAGCGGTGAAATCTGGTACGGCTTGTTGTGACGAGGTCGTATCATGAACATCGTTACCGGCAATCATGTTTAAGGCCGCCGCGTTATCCTTGACCGTCCGCGTCATTGGACCGATTTGGTCGAGTGATGAGCCGAACGCGATCAGACCCCAACGTGAGACCCGACCGTACGTTGGTTTCATCCCAACGATACCGTTGAATGAAGATGGTTGACGAATTGAACCACCAGTATCAGAACCGAGTGCAACTGGCACTTGTCCAGAAGCAACTGCAACGGCTGAACCACCCGATGAACCACCGGGCACCCGACTGATGTCCCATGGATTACGGGTCACGTGGAAGGCTGACGTTTCCGTCGAACCACCCATCGCAAATTCATCCATGTTGGTCTTACCAACGATCAACGCGTTGCTGGCTAATAACTTGTCAACAACGGTCGCGTTATAGACCGGCACAAAATTTTCCAACATCTTAGATGCCGCCGTGGTCGTTAAGCCCTTGGTCACAATGTTATCCTTGACCGCCATCGGAATTCCGGCAAACACATTGTTTTCATCGATACCTTTTTGGTCTAAGGCTGCGGCTTGTTGCAATGCCTGTTCTTCATTTAAATTCAAGAAGGCCCCTAATTGGGGGTCAACCTGATTCATGGTGGCAAAAGTGGCCTTGGCTAGTTCGGTCGCACTGATTTTCTTGGCGACTAAATCAGCATGTAAACTAGTCAGATCTTGGTCGAAATAAGTCATTATTCACCGTCCCCACTTTCATCAATAATTGCTGGCACTTTGATCAAGCCATTGGCCGTTTCTGGCGCGTTCTTCAATAACGCTTCCCGTAGTGCTTCATCACTTTTGACCGCCACGTCCTCACGTAACGTATTGGTATGGTCACTCATCCGTGACGTCACGGGTACGCCAGTCGTATCAACCTTGCTCAATTCTTCGAACATGCCGATAATTTTTTCCAACTGGGGTGTAAACATCGCCAGTTGGTCTGGTGTAAATTCCAATTTTGCCAAACTGGCAACGTGTTGGACTTGTTCGGCATTAATCCGTTCTTCAGCCATCAGATTTCCTTCTTTCTCAAATCTACTTAATTATTTAATCGTCGCCCTGGTCACTAAAGACGTGGGTGTAATACGAGCTGCCCTTCGCAGTCCGCGCTAAGAAACTTTGAATATCGCCATTGGCACTCTTGACCGTGATTTCCACTGGAATCCCAGATGGCAAGTACCGTTTTGCAGCGGTCGCTAAGTACTGCGTAAAGCTAATGATTTCAGTCTCACTGTAGAACTTAGTGGTAATGTTGACACTTAACTTACTCAACGACTTGTCTTTATAGTGGGCATTGGCAGTCACACCAGACAAGTTCGGGAAGAAGTTCTGAACATGCGACTTAAATTGACTAAAGTCTGATTCATCGTTACTATTAGCGCCCGAGTTCTTAGACTCTGAGGTTGCTGGGAAGACGTAATTCTTCCAGTTCAATGAGGTCCAATTGGAAATCGATGTCGACCCATTCTTAGACACGGCGTAGGCAATCATGTCACCGCCCACTAAGCTATCGTTAGATGATTGCTTATAGAGGGCTAATACGATTGGGACACTCTTCAAAGCTGAACGTTGACGCAAACGTTGTAAGACGGTGTTAGCCATCTTCTTCCCTTGTGCCGTTAATTCAGTCGTTGAAATATTCGTCTCATAGGTCGCCCCATATTCAACCTTAGTATAGTAATCGACAGAGTTCATCCCGAGCCCGATCGTGACCCCACCAAGGGACAGCTTACTCCCATTTTGGACCATGTAGTCCTGTTCTTCAAGCTGTTGTAAGTAAATCGGATTCCGGGTCGTCTCCCCAGTCTTACCGTTACTCTTCGGGTTCAAGCCTTCAGAATTACTGCTTGATTTACGGCCTAACCAATTTTCGACCGTTGACGAACTCAAATACTGGCCTTCTTGGAAGACGTACTTGCTAGTTGGAAAGACCTTCTTAGAAACGTCCAAGAGGCCACTTTCAAAGCTCTTCAAATTCATGACGTTATCATTTTGTGATGCGGCGATTCCACGAGACTTACTCGTGCGGTACCGACCATTCTTGATCACACCTTGATAAAATTCGCTGTCGGTCGTCCCAGTCGTCGTGGTCGTTTTCGTCCCAGTCGTCGTGGTACTGCTACTACTCGAGCCAAATGATGAATTTTTTAAATTACCGCAGGCGGCTAGAACAATGGCAGCCATTGCTACTAGACCAATCGTGCGTATGCGTTTGACATTCACGCTTGTGTATCCTCCCTCATTGTTTCGCTGAACCGGGCTTCATCCCATACGGTAATGTCCAGCTGCTGTGCTTTTTGCAACTTACTTCCGGCATCGCTACCTGCAATGACGAGGTCGGTCTTTTTCGAGACGCTCCCCGTTACCGTGGCACCATGGGCCTGCAGCCATTGCGTCGCTTCAGGACGGGTGAAGCTTTCCAGCTTACCCGTTAAAACGACCCGTTTACCTGCAAACCAGCTATTACTATCTTCTGCCACGGTGGCACTAGGGCCTTGATACGTGGTATTCACCTTAACGGCTTGCAATTCGCTGATCAACGTATGCACTTCGTCACTCTCAAAATATTGAACGACGGCGTTTGCAATCACGTCGCCCATCGAATCAATGGCCGCAATTTCTTCCTGACTCGCCGCCATCAACGCTTCAATGGTGCCGAAATGTTGCGCAATCAGGCGAGCCACCTTCGCGCCAACGTGCCGAATACCAAGGCCGAACAATAACCGTTCAAGTGAATTATCACGGCTACGGTCAATTGCTGTCAAGAGCTTTTCAGCAGATTTATCTTTTATTTTATCTAAAGTTAACAGTTGGTCCTTCGTCAATCGATATAAATCAGCGACATCCGCCACCAGATGATTGGTATACAATTGGGCAATAATCCGTGGCCCTAAGCCATCGATGTTCATCGCATTACGGGAGGCAAAGTGGACGAGCCCTTCTTGGACTTGCGCCGGACACTTTGGATTAATGCACCGTAACGCCACTTCATCTTCCAAATGAACAAGTGGCGCGCCACATGATGGACAATCCGTTGGAATCTCGAGCGGTTGCGCGTCTTTTGGCCGTTGTTTTAAATCGACCGATGAAATTTCAGGAATGATATCGCCAGCCTTGTGCAACAAGACGGTGTCGCCGATGCGGACGTCCTTAGCCGCAACGTAATCCGGATTGTGCAAAGATGCGCGAGCGACCGTCGTCCCCGCCAACTGAACGGGTTCCATCACTGCAGTTGGCGTGACGACGCCCGTCCGACCAACCGTCCATTCAACATCTAACAGGGTCGTTGGTTGTTCATCGGGCGGGAACTTGTACGCAATCGCCCACCGTGGCACTTTGACCGTGGCACCCAATGACCGTTGTAGTGGTAATGGATTGGCTTTGATGACGATTCCATCAATACCATACGCCAACTCTGGTCGTTCATTTTGATACTGATCGATATAGTCAAAGACTTCGCTCATCGAATGGGCGACCTTAAAGTCAGGATTAATCGCAAACCCTAAGTCAGCAAACTCCGTCAACATATCACTCTGCGTCCGGGCTTTAAGCGGTTCGTAGTCGGCAATGTTGTACATGAAAGTACTCAGCTGACGTTCGGCGACCACGCGTGAATCTAACTGCCGCAACGTCCCAGCTGCCGCATTCCGCGGATTAGCAAAGACCGGCTCACCGGCTGCTTCTCGCCGTTCGTTCAACGCTGCAAACGCCGCTTTCGGCATATAACATTCGCCCCGAACGTCAATCGTCAATGGCTTAGTCAACCGTTGTGGAATCGACTTGATCGTCTTGATATTGGCCGTGATGTCTTCACCGACCGTCCCATTACCACGAGTAGACCCTTGAACGAGCACCCCGTCTTCATAACGCAAGGAGAGCGCTAGCCCATCGATTTTCAGCTCACAGTTATAATCCACCGCATGACCGACATTTTGTTCCAACCGGTCCGCGAATTCCTGCAATTCGGCTTGTGAGAAGACGTCGCCTAATGACAACATTGGAATCTCATGGGTGACTTTGTCAAAACCAGATTTGACCGTCCCACCAACTAATTGCGTTGGCGAATCGGGCGTGACCAATTGTGGAAATTGTTGTTCAAGTTCGACTAAGCGTTCATACTTTTGGTCATAAACACTATCTTCAACATTGGGTGCGTCTTCATCATAGTACTGCCGCCGCCATTCATTTAACGTTTGCCGTAAAGTCGCCGCTTCTTCAGCCGCCTGTGTGACGGTCATTGTGTTGGGTTCGTCTGCCATCAGCTAGTCCTCCTAACTAATCTTGTACTTTTTGAATCGGTGCAAACGCCGCTAATAAACGCTTGATCCCTTCAGATTTGAAGGCAATGTCTAATTCAGCATCCTCGCCAGCGCCAGTCACCTTCACAACCGTTCCAGTGCCCCACTTGCGATGCTTGACTTTATCACCGATTGACCAACTATTCTTGTCAGCACCCGTTCCAGCGGCCTTTTTGACCGTGGCACGCGTTCCGACTGGGTTCTTCTTGTAGGATGGTGTAAAGGCCCGCCGTTCACGATCGTTACCAAACGGTACTTTTGGCCCAGTGCTGCTGGCGCCATCCAACGTATTTTCATTTTTAATTAAGTCCGGTTCAATTTCTTCCACGAACCGTGATGCCGGGTTATTTTGCCGCCGACCATACAACATCCGTGAGTAGGCATTGGTCAAATACAGCTTCTTTTCAGCCCGGGTAATCCCAACGTAGGCTAAGCGCCGTTCTTCTTCCAATTCATCTTCATCCATCATCGCACGGGACAATGGGAAGATGCCCTCTTCCAAACCAATCAGGAAGACGACTGGAAATTCCAGCCCCTTAGCCGCATGCAGCGTCATTAACGTCACAGCTTGCGGTTCTTCTTCCACGTTATCGACATCCGAGACTAAGGCTAAGTCAGCTAAGAAATCAACAAACTTATCGCTGTCTTCATCTTCAGGTTGATAACTGTCATCAAATTGTTTGGTAACGGACAAGAATTCTTCGATGTTTTCGATCCGCGCCTGAGCTTCTAGTGATTTGGTTGCTTTAGCATCCTTCAAGGCCTTCATGTACCCAGTCCGGTTCAGGATTTCTTGCGTCAAATCAGTCACTGACAAGTATTCACGCATCGCGCGTAATTCATTCATCGTTGCCGCAAACTTAGCTAATGCCCCTTTGGCACGCGCTGAAATACCGTTGGCCATATCAACGTTGCTAGCGGCTTCGAGCATTGAATAGCCCGCTTCATCCGCAAACAACCGAAGCTTCTCAACACTAGTCTGCCCGATACCACGTTTGGGTTCATTAACGACCCGTTCAAAATTCATTGAATCTTGGTCATTGACGACAAGTGTCAAATAGGACAAAACATCGCGAATTTCTTTGCGGTCGTAGAATTTGTTGCCCCCGACCATCGTGTAAGGAATGTTGGCCTTGACCAGCGATTCTTCCATGACCCGGGACTGTGCGTTGGTTCGATACAGGATGGCAAAATCACCGTAATTAAGATTATCGGCTTGCATGCTCTCCTGAATCTTGGCAATCACAAAATGCGTTTCGTCACTTTCGCTTTGACCACGATAGTAAGAAATCTTGTCGCCCGATTCATTTTCCGTCCATAACTTCTTCGGCCGACGCGTTGAATTGTTATTGATGACCGCGTTAGCAGCCGACAAAATCGTCTTCGTTGACCGGTAATTTTGTTCCAACATCACGGTGTCGGCTTGTGGATAATCCTTTTCAAAATCCAGGATATTTTCCATGTTGGCGCCCCGCCAACCATAGATGGATTGGTCGGCATCCCCAACGACACAGAGGTTCTTATACTTGTCTGCTAACAAGTTGACCAATGTGTATTGGGCGTTATTCGTATCTTGATATTCATCCACGTGAATATAATGGAATTTATTTTGGTACCAAGCCAACGTTTCCGGATTTTGTTTAAATAACCGAATCGTCAGCATGATCAAGTCATCAAAATCGACTGCTTGGTCCGCAGCCAGTTCGCGTTGATATTGTAAATAAACATCCGCAACAACACTTTCAAAAGGACTTGCAGCGGATTCCTTATACATTTCAGGCGTCTGCAAATCGTTTTTGGCATTCGAAATCGCGGACAAAATCGAGCGCGGGTCAAACTTCTTCGAATCAATATTTTGTTCCGTCAAAATTCGTTTGACCAGTGTCCGTTGTTCACTAGTCCCCGCAATCGTAAACGCCCGGTTGTAACCGATCTGCTCGATATCACGACGTAAAATCCGGACACACAATGCATGGAACGTGGAGACCCAGACTTCCTGTGCCGATTCCCCTAGCAATTTTCCGACCCGTTCACGCATTTCACGTGCGGCCTTGTTGGTAAAGGTAATCGCTAAGACGTTCCAAGGGTTGACCCCTCGTTCTTCAATTAAATAAGCTACCCGGTGTGTCAGCACTCGCGTCTTCCCCGAGCCAGCACCGGCCATAATTAGTAGCGGTCCTTCTGTGTCTAATACGGCTTCCTGTTGCTTGTCATTCATTCCTGCCAATAGGCTTTCTTTCGACACGCTGTTCGCCACCCTTTCTAAAAATCAGTCACCAAACATTATAGCAAATTTTGGGCATGATTGCTGAACTTTAAAGCCGTCATCGCGGACAAAAATACCACTCACGACCCTGGCAACCGACACACCCTAATTTTACCCCATCCTCGTGCTTACATAAGCTTTTATTAACTTTCAAATTGAATTGTTTTTGACTGTAGTAGCTGCGAAAGTCAAAACCGCCAGCTATGGCCCGCTGGAAAGTAAGGCAAGTTAGCGTAAATCTATTTAGTTAGGCCGTCCTATACCGGCTTCCAGGTATTTCTGACAACGCTGGAACGCGATGGACACAGATTTAAGCCGACAACCCACGTCTTAAATGCTGGTCTTCCACTAACCAAGCCAAAAACGCTTGCTAAGTGGAATTTCATCGCTGAGCATTGTCAGAAACACCTTCCATCCTGGGATGGTATTCGAAAGGCAGACATGTGCGGACTCAACCTTGGATAGACTGGTCGTTGGTTCTTAGCAAACCGTTGTTTTTCCATTCCACTGTAGGACTGACGTTTGATAATTTCTATGCTATCTTACCCATATTTTCATTCTAGAGACCATCATCATCACTGAACGTTATCGGAGCTTTTTTAGTTGACTGAGATGACGATGTGTTCAAGGCTAATCGTTTGGTAATTCTTTTTTGTCAACTTTATGACTATACCCATTTCCGTTGAAACTAGTTATAAGTCTTCAAACAACTTTCTCAGTATTTAGCTGCTTGAAGTCGTCCTCGACGTTGCTTCAAAGTTTGATTGAAGTTCCCAGTCTCTTAATTATTCAGTGCTGAGTTGCGCCAGGATTGGTGGCCGTTCATCTGCCATTCGAACGTTTTTCCAACTGGCCGGACCGCCGAACAATGCTCAGTAGCCAAATTATTCGTAGTCGAAAGTGACTTTCTTCCGACTTAGAATAAGACTCGAATTTGAAATTGCGCAGTGATTTTCTGCGTGAGCTCAAATCGATGTTCGGCTGCGTTCCAGCAATTGTCGGCCGGCCCCGGAAGTCGGTAGGACGCCACCACCACTGCAGATTTACACTGTTCCCAGCGGTCCTCAGCTGGCGATCGTGACCTGAATGCGTCACAAAAATAGCCGTCTCAAGAAGATTACATCTTGAAACGACTATGTATAATCTAGTTAGCCGGCACTGCCGACAACTAGTTTGAAATTATTGATTATTGATGACTGCAATTAAGCATCGTCTTCGGTATCAGTTTCAGTCTCAGCTGGCGCGGATTGACCGAAGCGCCAGATACTGGTGTCCTCGATCTGTTCGAGAGCTTCTTTGACACTCGGTGCTTCAACGAGCACGTGACCAGCAACTGGTGCGCGGTGCGCTTGTAGCAGTGTCCGGTGATAGAAATTGAAGAACCAGTTAGTCTTGATCTGCCACTGTGTCCGAATGCCACTTTCTTGGGCCGGCGTGAAGTACGCTGCGACCACCGGCATTAGTTGCTTGACCGGCATCAATGGTAAGCCAGCAATCGCCCGTAAGTGTTGTTCGGCCATACTGATGTTCGTGGCCCGTTCGAAAACGTAGCCCGCCTGGTGCATCGCTGGGACGATCCGTTTGACATATAAATTGCCGCTCTTCGTCAAGAAGAAAGCCACTTCAAAGACACCAGTGTAGTTCAAGTTGTCACTGATTTCTTTAGTAATCCGCAACATTTCATCGTTAACGGCTGAATCGATCTGAGCCGGCACGATTGAAGCGACTAATTCATGATTTTGATAACGATTCTCGACCGTTGGGAAAAAGGCGGTCGTGTCACCGCTCTTAGCGCCAAAGACTGAGAGTTCCTTATCATAGGGAATCAAGGATTCTAACAGGTAAGTTCCCCAGTCGAGCAAGTCGGCAGCCTTAACGATATCCGTCTGCGTTTTGATGACCAGCTGGCGATTCTGACCAAGCCCCTTTTGAATCGGCTTCAAAATACTTGGGTAGCCAATCGAACCAATCGATTGATAGACATCGTCCAGGCTGACGATGGTGGCGGACGGCGCCACGTTCAAGTTAAGTTGACTAAAGAACGCCCGTTCCAAAGAGCGGTCCTGTGTGATTTCAAGGGCATCCGCACCCTGAGGAACCCGGGTATGGGCCGCCAAGAAATTAATGACGGACGCGTCAATGGTTTCCGATTCATAAGTCACCATATCACAACGTTCCGCAAAGTTTTGTAACTGTTGTTGGTCATTGAGGGCTCCGACAACGCGAAAATCTGCCAGTTCCATGGTCTCTGTATTTTCGTTATCGCCGTATACCCCGACATTGATGCCAGCATTACGCGCGGCAATTACTAATCCAACACCATTAGTACTACTTCCGATGATGCCAAGCGTACCACCTGGGTTTAAAATCGAGTTGTCCACTTCAGTCCCTACTTTCCTATGCTTAAAATAATAATTTGATTATTGATTCATACTTAACGCTGATTAACCTGTAACAATCATACTTGCTGGTGCACCTGGTTGCAAGTTTATCACTGTTTTTTCCGCCGCGCATTGCGTCGTTTGACCCGTTTGAGCCAAAAGCCACCAGAGATATAGCGCGGTTCGTAAGCGATGACGAATGCACTGGGCGCCGCCTCCTTGATCAAATCATAGAGGCGCCGTTCATTCTTGCGTGGGGCTAAAATCTCTAGCGCCAACCGTTCACCTTCCAGACCATACGCCGCGTGCTGCGTGACGCCAAAGCCATTTTCCCGCAGGATGCCAGGCAAACTTGACTTCGGGTCCGGCAAAATGACTGAAATCATCGTGTAACCCAGGGCCAAGTGGTCTTCAATCACCATCCCGACGTACACACCGACGCCGTAGCCGAGCGCGTAGACGACCAGATTGATTGGATTATGCAACCGGTCAAGCACTAGTGACAGCCCTAAGACGTAAATCGTGATTTCAATGACACTGGCGAAGGCCGCGAAGTACCGATAGCCGCGCATCACCAGCAAAAAACGCACCGTGTTTAACGTAATGTAGACGAAGTTGATGACAAAAATGAGGACCAGCATCCCAACGTCAATTTGCATCATAGTCCCCCCTACTTTTTGAGTTCAAACTTACGCATCCACGTCCTCTGAAGCAAAGTGAACGCGGTCCCCGTCAAAGGACGTAATCTGAGCCAATGATTCCAGCAGCACACCGCGGTCGACGATCATCTGGTGACCCGTCTGGAAGACTTTTTCAATGACGATCCCCACGCCGGCAATCGTCACTTGCGCTTGGTCACAAATTTCAAACATGCCTTGAACGGCTTGACCATTCGCTAAGAAGTCATCGATCAAGAGGACTTTTTCACCGGGCTGTAAGAACTTTTTGGCAATCGAGATATGGTTGGACGTCTTCTTCGTATATGAATAGACTTCAGCCGTGTATAAATCATCGATCAGCGTGACGGATTTGTGTTTCCGTGCAAACACGACGGGCACGTGCATCGCTAAACCAGCCATGACGGCTGGTGCGATACCGGATGATTCAACGGTCAAAATCTTGGTGACGCCCGCATCTTGAAAACGGTGGGCAAATTCAGTTCCCATCGCAAACATCAAATCTGGATCGACTTGGTGATTCAAAAAGCCATCCACCTTCAACACTTCACCGGGAAGTACCCGGCCATCCTTCAAAATGCGTTCTTCAAGTTCTCGCATAGTTACCTCCTAGAGTGAAATCAACAAGCCACACATTGTTCGCCACTAATGTTAGTCACGAATTTTGACAACGCCGTTTATTGATTTATTTACTCTCTATCATACCGTTGTAAGTCGTATTTTTGAATAATATTAATTAATTTTTGTGCATAACTTGGGTCGGTCGCGTAGCCAGCGGTCTGTAATGCCTTGGCTGCGACCTTGTAATCCGTAGCCTTAATGACCGCGGCGTAGTGCTGAGAATCCCAAGTCGTACCAAACGCTAACTTTTTGGCATGGTCGACCAGTGAGGCGTGCCAACTGTCGTAGACCGCAAAGCGCCGTTTGACCGTATGATAGGCACCATCATAATACTCCTGGGTCGTCATCAACCGTCCCGAATCCGATTTGACGCCAAACAAGTTATTATTTTCCGTAGCGTTCGTGCTCTTGCCCCAATCCGATTCCAGAATTGCTTGACTCAACGTGATACTCGCAAGCACGTGATACTTCTGGTCCAGCTGTTGCGCAGCCGGCGCGAGCTTCTTGATAAAGGCCGCGTGTGACGTCGCTGGGAGCGTATCGGTCGTTGAATGCGAGGTCGCTGAAGTCCAATTGTGTTGAATGAACCAGACCATGCCGACGATTGCCATAAGCACGACTAAAATATTGAGCCATTGAAGACGGCCCTTTTTCACGAATAGTTGTGAACGCGCTCGTTTACGTGGCCGTCGTCGCTTTTTCGCCATCCCCAATGCTCCCTTCTGACTAATTACACCCATTTTACCGACTTTTGGCTTAATTTTACATGATAATCAAGCGCGAATTTCTTATTTTTTTGCTAAAATGTAAGTGTTCACATTCGATTAATCCTAGGAGGAACTTTTCAATGTCGAAAACTTATCGTTGGGCCATCGTTGGCCTGGGTAACATTGCCCATAGCTTTGTTAAATATTTTGATCAACCCGATGGCGAAATTTACGCCGTCTGCTCACGTTCACAAGCCAAAGCGAGTGCTTTTGCTGCCGAACATGATATTCCAAAGGCTTATGGGAATTTAGATGATCTGCTTGCCGATGACCAGGTCGATATCGTCTACGTGGCAACGCCACACAACTACCATATCGACACCATTTTACCGGCATTACGGGCTGGCAAACACGTGCTGAGTGAAAAAGCGATTACGATGTCGAGCACCCAACTCGCAATTGCTAAGGAAGTCGCTGCCAGCAACCACCTCATCTTGGCCGAAGCCATGACACTTTACCACATGCCGCTCTATGAACGGTTACACGACTTCGCAGCCGAACGGCACCTTGGTGATCTGAAAATGGTCCAGGCTAGTTTTGGGAGCTTCAAAGAACCTGACCCGACGAATCGGTTCTTCAATCCGGACCTTGCGGGTGGTGCGCTGCTTGATATTGGCGTCTACGCCCTCGCTTTTGTCGAAGAATTCTTGACCGCCACACCTTACTTAACGGGAACCACGATGCACCGTTTCAGCAGTGGTGTCGACGAATCCTCGACCATCACGTTACGAACCGCCAACGACGAATTGGCCACGGTCGCGTTGACGTTCCGGGCCAAGATGCCTAAACGTGGCATCGTCGCGTACGAAAACGGCTACTTCACCGTCGACACCTACCCACGCGCTGACACCGCCACCTTTACCGACAGTGAAGGCCACACGGAGACGATTACTGCCGGCGATAGTACCAACGCAATGAATTACGAAATCGCTGACATGCAGAAAATGGTCGCCGGCGAATTACGGAATACCAGTCTGGCGAAAACAACCGACGTCATGGCAATCATGACCGCCGCCCGCACCCAATGGGACTTCCGCTACCCCTTTGAAAAATAACGTTGTTCGTGCTTAAAAACCAGCTCACAAGGACGCGGTCAGAATTCACTGATCATGTGCTTGTGAGCTGGTTTTTTAATTTGAATTCACACGCATTCTGCTGGTTTTCTTGTGATGGATCATGATTAAATCATGCCAGTTAGTTCGGATTACTGTTCGTCAGCCGATGCGCGTCCGATTCCGACTTCCGGGACCGGCTGACAATTGCTGGAACGTAAGCCGACATCGATTTGAACTCACGCAGAAGTTCACTGCGCAATTTCAAATACGAGTCTTATTCTAAGCCGGAAGCAACCCACTTCCGACTAAGAATAATTTGGCTACTGAGCATTGTCAGCCGGCCCCTCCAGTCGGGAAATCACTCGAATGGCGGATGAACGGCCACCTATCTGGGTACAACTGACCACTGAATATTAAGTGACTGGTCCTTCAAGCAAACTTTTAATTGGCCTCAATAATGCTTTATCACACTTAATCACTGAAAAAATCAGTTGAATTTTATTCGCAAGATTTAACGGACAGTAGTCTTGAAATGAGTTGATTAAATTGCCATCGTTTGGAATTCGAGACTTTGCTATCTCCAACGACTAGAGAAAGTTTTGACAAATCCAGTGAAACTGCTGATTTGAAAAATTAAAACATGGGTTAGGAAGCTTAGCTATCATTAGAAACTAGTCTGACAGTTGAATATCAAAATGACCATGTATCAAGGAACCAACGACTAATTCAACAAAAGGTTGGGCCCGCACATGTCCGCCTTTCGAATACCATCCAGGCTGGAAGGTGTTTCTGACAATGCTCAGCGATGAAATTCCACTTGGCAAGCGTTTTTGGCTTGGTTAGTGGAAGACCAGTATTTAAGACGTGATTTGTCGGCTTAAATCTGTGTCCATCGTGTTCCAGCGTTGTCAGAAATGCCTGGAAGCCGACATAGGACGCGGCTACAACAGAAAGTTTACGGTAACTCGCACTGTTTCCAGCGGGTCTCAGCTGGTAGCACTTGAACTTAGAAAATAACATGATTTAATCATCTTTAATGCTAAAGACTAACTAGCACACGTCATTGGACTGATATTTATAGCCAAACCCGTCCTAATGATTACGTACTAACAGTTCCGTCACCAGTCGTCGGATGGTCTGTTGCGTCTCGCCGGCGGGTAGCTGGTCGATTAAATTCAGTGCCGTTTTGGTATAGTGTGTCGCCAGTTGTTGGGCTTGAGTCACACCGCCGAGGGCAATCACCTGGTCGCGAATCATTAGCAGGTGCTCGTTACTGATTTTATCGCCTGGCTGTGGCAAAATCGTCGCCAGATTAGGGTCAGCGGTCAGCGCATAAATCAACGGTAACGAGTACACGCCGTCTTTGAGGTCGTTGAGCACTGGTTTTTGGGTCAAAGCTTCGTCTCCTGCAAAATCGAGGACATCGTCGAGCATTTGATAGGCCAATCCTAAGCGTTCACCAATTTGTTGCGCGAGTTTGACAACGTTTTCAGGAGCAGCCGCAAAGTGCGCGCCCTGTTCACAACTGAGGCTAAATAACCGAGCTGTCTTCCCTCTGGCAATTGCCAAGTAGTCGTCTACAGTCGTGGTGGGGTCGTAGTTATGGGACATCTGGTCGAGCTCCCCCTGCAAAATGGCGCGCATCGCGGCCGTGTTGATTCGAATATCATCCGCCGACTTAGCCGCAATCAAGACTTGATCAAAATAACAGGTAAACAGTAAGTCCCCCGCGTAAATCGCGTTTCGTTGCCCATAATCTTGATGAATGGTGGTGACATGGCGGCGTTCTGGCGATTCATCAATTACGTCATCGTGAATCAGGGTCGCCACGTGCAATAGCTCCATGGCCGCCGCGCCCGCCTGTAAACGAACTGAATCATGCTCAGTTCCAAATTGACTGAACAAATAAAAAAAGCCCGGCCGTAAAAATTTTCCACCCGCCGCTAATAATTGATGGACGCGCTGATTGATCGCAGCGTTATCAATCTTAACGTTTGCTGCCAGGTAAGGTTTTAAAGCTTTTAGTTCATTTGCTACGGCACTATTAGGTTGCCAAATGGTTTGCATCATCATGAAATCCCCCGTTTTTTATAGAGATGGCTCCGGGGCGTGAAGACGCCGACACTTGCAGCCAGTCACATTCTAAAATACAATCTATACTAAAGGTACAAATAACTGGTTAGGTTGTCAAACAAAAGGATGGTGTAAATCATTGAAACCAAAGGTGTTTCTTGAATTTGTCGAAATAAAATCTTTAATCGCGAGCGTTTTACCGTTCGTTTTGGGGAGTATGTACGCGTTTTATAATTATCATCAGCTGCATCTCGGCTATCTACTGCTATTTTTCATCGCGTCGTCCCTCTTTCATATGGCAACTAATGCCAATGATAACTACCAAGATTTCCTGCACGCGCCACGTAACGACGATAATCAGGCGTTTCTTGAGGAAACCAACGTGGTCGGCGTCAACCAGATTTCAATTGGCCAGGCTCGCCTGATTACGTTTGGATTGGCTGGTATCTCGCTGATTATCGGCTTATGGCTCGTCACGCAAACGGGCTTACCTCTGCTATGGATGGGGATTTATTCCTACGCGGTCGGATATTTCTATGCTGGCGGTCCTAAGCCAATTTCACAAGGTCCGTTCGGTGAATTCTTCTCTGGCTTTACGATGGGCTTCATGATTTTCTGGATTGCCGTCTTTATTAATACTTATGACGTCGCCCCACTTAGCTGGTCGTCAACGTTAGGCGTATTGATTGCCTCAGGATTAGCCATTTTCGCGATTTCAAATATTATGTTAGCTAATAATATTTGTGATATGGATGAAGATATTGCACTGGGACGGCACACCATTCTGTATTACCTTGGCAAGCCCGTCATGCTTCAAGTCTTCGCCTGGAGTTACGTCGCGGGCTATGCCTGCCTGGTGATTGCGGTCATCATGGGCGTGTTACCGAAGTTCAGCCTCCTGACTTTAATCAGTATCATTCCAGTTTGGAAAAACACCCGCATCTTCATGCACAAGCAGGTCAAACGGGAAACTTTCACAATCTCAATCAAAAACGCAACCTTAATTTGTCTCTCCTTTATCGTATTCATGGGCTTAGGATTGATTTTCAACTAGTTTCGACTTGTACCTTGACGTAACTTAAATGATGACTACCGGTCACAAAAAAACAATCGCAACAAGAATGAGTTCTTGTCGCGATTGTTTTTTTGCTTAAGTTCAATAACGGCTAACTTTGAGGCGCTAAAAATAATGCGAATTAGCCGGTTGACTGGCAGTTAGCTTACGATTCAACCCTATCTGTTTGCAACCTAGCCACTTAATTATCCGACACTCGGCTATCATGGCCTTGGTCCAAATCATAGAGCCGTTTGAACCGTGGAGCTGTGGCATATAATTCATCCGGCGTCCCGGCCATGTCGAACTTACCAGCTTCCAAGAACCGGACTTGGTCGACGTGGTTGATACCAGCTAAATGGTGCGTGACCCACAAAATGGTCTTGTCGTTGAGGACCCGGAAAACCGTCGTCAACAAGTGGGCTTCCGTAATTGGATCCAAACTAACGGTAGGTTCGTCCAAAATAATGATTGGGGCGTCTTGAAGTAGGATGCGGGCTAATGCCAACCGTTGGCGCTCACCGCCAGAGAAGCGCGCCCCGCCCTCTTCTACGACCGTTTCGTAGCCGTCGGGTAAGCTTGTAATCAAGGGTTCGAGTTCAACCGCTTTAAGCGCGGCTTTCACCTGTTCATCCGTTGCTTGTAAGTTCCCCATCCGCACGTTGTTCATGATCGTGGTGTTAAAGAGGTACGGCTGTTGGTCCAAGACGCCGAACAAGTCGGCCCGTTCTTTTTGCAAGCGTGCGATTGGAATATCATTGAGTTGAATGCTCCCAGCATCCGGCGCCACATCCCCTAAAATCAGCTTGAGTAAGGTACTCTTACCAGTTCCAGAAGGCCCTAAGAGTGCCAGTTTTTCGCCGGCTTTCAACGTCAAGTTAAGGTGTTCAAAAATTGCGTGACCGCCACCTGGATATTTGAAATCCAAATCAGCGACCCGTAAGACTTGGAACGGCTCCGTCAAAACCGTTTGATCCTGTTCGTCAACCGGCGTGGTATCCAGCGCATTGACCCGTTTAATCGAACGTTGATACGTCGGCCATTCGCTGACCCCTTGACTCACCGACTGCATCGCATCGACCAATGGGAAAACGGATAAGACAAACGCAGCAATCCAGTTGGAACTTGCGGCATTCGTCGTCCAGTAAAAGCTACTCCAGACAAGCAAGGCGAGGCAAATCACACCAAAAATAATTTGGATGGAAAAGTCACGCCACCATTGAAACCGGTGATCTTTTTTACGAAGGGCAGCAATCGCCGCAATCGGCTTGGTTTGCCGTTGGTAAAAATCGGCTTGCCGGCCCGCAATCAACCAGTCACCGAGGCCCATGACCGAATCTGTCAGTTGAGTATAAAAGCCCTGTTGAATCTGACGACTCTGCGATTCCCGCGCGCCGTTTAATAACACTGACCAGAGTGGCATCACAACTACGACGAGTCCTAACATCAGTAGCATCAGCAATCCGAACCACCAACTGAAATAGCCGAGTGCAATCACGATAATCAGCGTCATGAACCACGCGATCACTGTCGGAAAGACCGTCCGCAGATATAAGTTCTCAATGTGGTCGATATCATCCGCCAAGATACTTAGGACATCCCCCGTTTGAAAGTTTTGCCGAATGGCGACCGCGTGCTTGGCGACCGCTTGGTATAACTTCTTACGAAAGTCTGACACGATCCGTAAGACCCAGTTATGACTCGTGATCCGTTCTGCGTAGCGAAAGGCAGGACGGCCAATCCCAAACGCCCGCGTGAGCACGATTGGCACGTAAATCATTAGGATATTATACGGATGCCGCGCCGCCTTACTGATTAAATAACCGGAGTTAAACATCAGCGCTGAGCCGCAAAAGAAGGTCATCAAGCCTAGAAACAGCGTCAACGCGAGTAATTTTTTGTACTTACGCAGGTATGGCATGACCCACGTATCGTGTTTAAATGTTGCTAAAAAATCTTTCATTAGATCGCACCTACCATTTCATCACGCAAGCGGACATAAGCGCCGTCATGTGCCGCCAATTCTGCTGGCGTGCCTTGTTCGACGATTTGGCCATGGTCCATCACTAACACGTAATCCATCTGATTGATCCAGTGTAGCCGGTGGGTCGCAAAGAAGACGAGATGGTCATCTAATACGGGCAAAATCGTCTCCTTCAAGGCCGCTTCCGTCTCAATATCCAGATGGGCAGTCGGTTCATCAAATAGTAAGACTCGCCGTGAATCATCCAGAAAGGCCCGTGCGAGCGCGATTCGTTGGGCTTGTCCACCACTGACACCCCGCGATCCTTCACCAATCTGGGTGTCGAGTCCGTCTGGCAACGTGGCGATCCAAGCCGTTAAACCGGCTTTTTCGGCCGCTTGTTCAATCGCTTCACGCGACGCATGCGGCTGATAAAAGGCCAGATTCTCAGCTAAGGTTGCATGGAACAAATAGGGATTTTGTGGAATGTAGAAAAAGCTCTGTTGCCAGGCCTGTTGACTCAGGTGAGTTACGGTTTGACCATTGACCTGAAGCTCACCCTGGTCCGCAACTGGCGTCAAGAAACCACCGAGCAAATTAATCAGGGTCGATTTACCTGAACCCGAGGCACCAATAATCCCAATCCGTTGATAGCCGTGCACCTCGAGGTCAATCTTCTTCAACGCTAGTTTATCATCATTGTCATAGCTAAAATCGACGTCGTGTAAGCTTAACGTACTATCTGCCTGCCAATGAATCGGCGTCGTTCCGAGTTGTTCACGATCAGTCGGAATCGGCAGCGCTAACATCTTTTGCACATCCGCAAACGCGTTTTTCCCATTCAGAGTCGCGTGATAGTCATTCGCAAACGTCCGGAGTGGTAGGAAGTAATCTGGTGACAACACCAGAATTACGAGTGCTGGCAACAGGCTAATCGTCCCGTTAATCAGGCCGAACCCTAGGAAGACGGCAACGACCGCAATGGATAGTGTCGTGAAGAAGTCGAGTGCAAACGTCGAGAGCATCGCAATTTTGATGACCGCTAACGTCTGCTTACGGTAGCCTTCACTGACTTGATAGACGTTATCCGCATAGCGTTTTGACAGTCCTAATTGTTTGAGCGTTGGTAGGCCCCGTAGCGTATCCACAAAGTGATTGGACATCCGCTGGTAACCGACGTATTGCGCGTCAGCCTTGGCTTGGGCGGCGTAACCCAAAATAATCATGAAGAGGATAATCAGTGGAAAAATAGCAAATAGAAAGAGGGCTTCGCGCCACCGCAATACCGCAATATAAATTAAAATAATCCACGGAATCACCATCATGTCGATCACTTTGATGACGACTAACATTAAGTACGTTTGAACCTTATCGATACCTTCCAAGGCCGTCGTGACCACGTTCCCGGTCCCAGTCTTCGCGACGTAGCCCGGTCCTAATTGGTACAGTTTTTGCATGACTTGCCGACGCATATCGCCACTCGTCCGCTCAACCAAGGGGTACATCACCCGATTTTTGATAACGACCAGTAGCTGACGACCGACCCACGCTAAGGCAAATATCAGCATTGGCCGCAGAATCGTGGACAAGGCATGCAAGTGCCACAGTCCAACGATGGCGACCGACAAATAGTAGGCCTGAAATACAATACAAATGCCTTCGATGACCGCCAGCAGGCCTAAAATACCCGCTGCTCGGCGCATTCCCGGTAGTTTAAATAACGCTGGATCAAACACATCCGATCCCTCCCCGCTTAAAATGAACGGGGCCGCCCCCTGGCACTAGGCCAGGGTCGCGACCCCGTTGGTGCTGTTAAATTCATTGTACCACCGCACCCCGTGATACTGTTGTCATCAAATTAAATTATGATGCCAAGCGTTTGTAAAATACCCAGTAACTCCAAATAAAGTAAATCAACATGATCGGTAAGACCGTTAAGGAAATCACCGTCATCAGATGTAACGTGTATGGTGAGTTCGACGCGTCTTTGATCAGAATGCTGTAAGCCGAATTGTTGGCAACCATCACCCGTGGGAATAAGCCGTTGAACAGTAAGACGACCACGTCAATCAGTGATAAGCCACTGCTGATGAAAGACAGCCATTCGTGATTACCATAAACGCCCCAGGTTGCTAAGACGGTCAATAAGACCAATGCGACCACTAAAATCGTTGTTGAGATTGGCTTCTTCGTGAAGAAATCCGTATTGAAGAAGAGTAGAATCGCAAAGACCACTTCACCTGCAAAGAGCACCCAGTATAGTGGTTTGGCCCATTGCAATGCTCGTTCACGCAACGTCCCGGTCGTCTTCAGGCGAATGAAGTTCAAGCCGTGCAAGTAGCAGAGCAAGGTCACTGCGACCCCACCGACGATTGAGAACAAGTTGACGTAATCCGTAAAGTGCGCCGTCATATCACCATTGGCGTTGATTGGCATCCCTTTGACCAGCGCGGTGAACATCATCCCAAATAGGAAGGCAGCGAAGAAACTACCCAGTGCGGCTGCCCATTCCCAGAAGTTGCGACCAGATTCAGTTTCCATCCGGCTGCGGAATTCAAACGAGACACCCCGCATGATCAAAGCAACCAAAATCAACAAGAGAATCAGATAGAAGCCGGAGAATAAGGAAGCATACCACATTGGAAACGAGGCGAACATTGCCCCACCAGCGGTAATCAACCAAACTTCATTGGCATCCCAGTGTGGGCCAATCGTGTGAATCACCACGTCCCGTTCATCACGGGTCTGTGCCAAGCTCTTGATGGTCATCCCAACCCCGAAGTCAAAGCCTTCCAGGAAGAAGAAGCCACTGAATAGCACGCCGACAAGTATAAACCATAAGAATTGTAAGTTACTCATGACTGAACGCCTCCTTACCATAAGGATCGTATGATGCGTCATCAGCAGCTTGTAGTAAATCATCTGGTCCTTGATGTAAGGCCCGCCGTGACAAGACGATCATGACAATTCCGAGACCACTGAAGAGGCAGAAGTAGACGATGTTAGAAATCAACAACGAAGCAACACTGACATTTGGCGATACCGCATCGGCAATCGTGAGTAAGCCATAAACGACCCATGGATAACGGCCAAGTTCAGTAATCAACCAACCAGCCGTGTTAGCGGCAAATGGTAAGAACGTACAAATACCGAGTACCCAGAGGAACCAGCGTTGCCGTTCGATCAACGTCGATTTCGCACGAACGAAGAACAACCCGATGATCGCAATCAGCGCGAACAATCCACCGGAGACCGTCATGACCCGGAAGCTCCAGAACAAGGTCTTGGTTGGCACGTAGTAATTCATGTCCTTACCAAACTTCTTATCATACTTCGCGTGTAACTCTTTGTTGATCGTATTTTGACCCTTAACGTTACCAGATAACTTGTGGTAGCTGAGAATATCGAGGACGTATGGAATTTCAACCGACCATTTGGCCTTGTGATTCTTGGTATCCATACCTTCGATCACCGCCCAAGAAGCTGGTGAACCGGAGTCCTTGTACAACCCTTCAGTTGCGGCAAACTTCATCGGTTGTTCCTTAATAATGTAGCGTGTTTGTAAATCACCCATGCCGACCACACCGATAGAAGCAACCAAACCAACGATCAAGCTGACCTTAATCGACTTGCGGAAGAAGGTCACATTCTTCTTCTTCAACAAAGCGAAGGCCGCCATACCTGCAACCACAAATGAACCGGTGACAAAGGCGCCAAACAACACGTGTGGTAATTCATACCATAACTGTTCGTTCTTAACGACGGCGGCAAAGCTCGTCATTTGTGCCCGACCAGTCTTCGTGTTGATCATAAAGCCAACCGGATTTTGCATGAAACTATTCGCCGCTAAGATCCACATTGCGGAAATCATCGTCCCAATCGACGTTAACCAGATAAACGCACAGTGGATTTTGGCATTAAAGCGGTCCCAACCAAACATCCATAAACCAATAAACGTGGATTCCATAAAGAATGCCACCAACGCTTCAATTGCAAGTGGTGCACCAAAAATGTCACCCATGAAACGTGAATAATCAGACCAGTTCATCCCAAATTGGAATTCTTGTATAATCCCTGTTACGACACCAACGGCAAAGCTAAGTAAGAAAATTCGGCCCCAAAATTGTGCCATGTGTTTGTACATGATGTCTTTTTTGACAACATATACCGTTTCCATAATTGCAACAATCAAGGCTAAGCCGATTGATAATGGCACGAAGAAGAAATGAAACACCGTGGTCATCGCAAATTGAAAGCGCGCCAAGGATAAGATACTTAATCCGAGATTCATAATGGTCCCCCCTTTATAAATTTATTCCCTACGAAAGCGGAAACACCTTATTCACCTTTAATAATAGCAAGTGATAAGTGAAATTTCAATCAATCTCAACTTTTATTCCCAAAATAGTCAAAGTCGCTAATTTTCAAGGCCACTATTAGTACAAATACTAGTTAGTTAGTTGACATTGTCTGTTGCTAATCACGTGATAATTCACGGTTTTGCGCGACTTTAGTTTGGCCATTGGGATTACAAAGCTTTTGACAACTTTAACCAATATAGCTGTGTATTTCACACTATAAACAAGTGATGCCGTTATTAAAAAAGTCCCTGTTTCCACAACTTAAACCGTGGAAACGGGAACAATCGCGCGCTGACGTGCTATATTTTTTAATGTGCAACAGACTAAAACGTTACGAGGAGTAAATAATATGAAAAGGAATTCACAACCATCGGCCACCATTGATCATTATAAAATGTTCAAAGATGGCAAGCATTGGGTCTATGCCGGCATTACCATCGCGGGGCTTGGTAGTACGCTGATGCTGACCACCAATGCGCTTGCCGACACGACGACACCCGTGAGTGCCACCACCACGGCTTCCGCACCCAATGCCACCACTAGTGACCAACTCAGTCAGGCTGCCGGGGCAACTGCGGCTGATTCGAGTTCGGTAACTGATACGAACAGTACGCCGGTCACTGCTAGTTCTGAGACCAGTACCAGCAACACCACTGGCGATGACACGACTGCTACAACAGCAGCCGCCATCAGCCGGACCAGTCTCGCCACAACAACGACTGACGCTGATGCAGACGCGGCTAATAACACTAGCGCGACTGATACTGCGGTAACCAGCGGCTCAACTAATAATACTGTTACAGATCAAACCAGCACTGACGCCACTGCCACGGCGGATTCAACGAAGTCTACAACGACAACTGATGCCGTTAGCGACAAGACTAGTGCTGCGCTAAATTCAACTGAAACGTCATCAGCGTATACGACAACTGCTGTGGACAATCAAGCTGATACGACGACTGCTTCAACGGATGCCGCAGCAAACACGACGTCAAGTGCAACTGATGATGCGACAACTGACGATGCGTCGACCGGTACGACGACAGCTGCAACTACTCTGACTGGCGAAGATGCTACGACTGACATTGACGCGACCGCCGAAGACGCTACAGCCGACACTACCGCAGCGACGACTGCCGTTACGCCCGCCAGTACCAGTTTAACAACGACTGACAGTGGCCACGGTTTGATTTATGAAACCAATGACCAAACCGGCAACCAAAAGAGCACGATCACGATTGAGCAAACTGGTCCTTATAGTGTCACTTGGAAAAAGGTCACGACTTCAAATAAGGACGAAACCACGACCGTCACGTTAGACGCCAGTGATATCGTCGCAATCGTCAATGAAATCAAAGATTTAACTAACCAAGCAGCGACATCCGCTGTCCAAGAAAAATTAGCAGCGGCAAAGGCCAAGCTTAACACGATCGTCGACCAACTCAAAGAACTACCAACCACGATTGCCAGCACGATCGTCGGTAACTTGATCTACCCGATCGTTTTCACTGGAAGTGGCTCAGAAGCGCTGTCGAATTTACGTACTGAAATGAATGAACATCGCTACGACATTTCCAATACTTGGGAAGGCCTCGACCCCGTGGCTTACGCAACTGACCGGGCGGCGGCAGAAGAATACTACCCCGCCGCAGTCACGTGGTGGAACAACGTCACCAAAGAAACTTGGACATTGCCAGAATATAACGACCCGACACAAAACGTTCGGGCCTACTACATTCAAAACGGCGATGCCACCAAAACCGTTATTATTGGTCAGGGTTGGACTGAACATCTCGACTGGATCGGCTACGTCTCTAAAATCTGGTATGACATGGGTTATAACATCCTAATGCCAAGCCAACGTGGTCAATTCCTGAGTGACGGCGATGATTTGACCTTTGGATACCAGGATAAGTATGACTGGTTGAACTGGGTCAAGATGGTCGACGAACGCAACGGCGCCAACAGTGAAGTCGTCTTCTACGGCCAATCATTAGGTGCTGACACCGTGCTCGAGGCTGCTTCAGTTCCGGGGTTATCAAAATCGGTCAAGGCGGTGGTCGCTGATGCCGGTTACGCGACCTTACCTGAATTGGGTGCGTCACTGTACACGAAGGCCATCAATTACGTCTCGAACGCCCTTCAATCAGTTGGGTTACCAGCGATTACTAGTTTGCCGTTCTTATCGTATGACAAAATTGTGGCTGCCATTAACGCTCGTTTGATTAAAACTCAGGGCTTCAATGTTGACGACTTATCCGCCGTCGATGCGGCAAGCAAAGTAACGATTCCCCTGCTGTTGATTCACACCGAAGATGACGCGTTCATTCCATACACGCAATCACTTGAATTAGCCGCTGCTAATCATTCAGCCGACCAAGAAGTCTGGATTTTACCCGGACAAGTTGGTGGTCACGCAGCCGCAAACAACGCGATTCTTCAGTACCAACAACATCTACGTGACTTCCTCGCACCATTAGTATCAGTCGCAGAAGCAGAAGATGAAGCGGTCGATGTCGACCCTAGTGCTGACTCGACGGCAACATCTGATGCGACTGATCGTACGACCGATGCGAGTGTTAATACAGACGGCAAAACCAGTACTACGGAAACGACTGATGACACAGACGGCAAAACCAGTACTACAGATACGACTGATGAAACGGATGGTTTAACTGATACCACTGAAACGACTAACAGTGCGGACAGTTCGACCGACACGACTCACACAGCCAAAAATTCAGCAAGTGCCACCGGCTCGGCTGAATCAGCAGATGATACGACTAATGGCAACGATTCATCGCAAACTGATCCGGATGCCACAACTACTGACGACGATCAGGATGAGTCGACTGCCACCGCTGATGGTTCAACTTCAACAATCGTCAAAAATGGCCGTTTAGCACCTGTCACCACGACGGATGAGTCCGCTACTGACACCGTATCGCTGGCAGATGCGACTCCAACAGACGTTGATATGACCAACGACCAGACGGATGCTGCTGAAGCCAGTGCCACCGATGCTGCAGTCACAAACAATGACTGGCTGGTTAATCACGACCACAGTGGTTCCGTGGTAACTGCCAGTCTACGCGAAGATTTGAGCGCGGCTGACGCAAAGATTGCCATGACACCAACGGCCGTTTCGACGACTAAGCCCGAGGCAGATTCAGACCTTGCCCCGGTCAGCTCACCAACGACTAAATCAGCACCAGCCTTGCCACAAACTGATGAAACGTCGCAATCATGGTTGACTGCGCTCGGTGCCAGTTTATTAACTGTTGTCACTGGTCTTTGGACACGGATTCGTCGGCGTTTTGCTTAACGCAGCGGCCCAACTTTGTGGTATTCTGAATGAACAATAACCAGTGAGGAATGATAATAATGGATATTGGAACATCAGTCTCGTTCGTACTTGAGGGGCAAACCTATACTGGTACGATTGCCAAAAGTTACACGAATTCTTATCTCATCAACTTTAACAGCACTGACCCTGAAATCATTGATAAGTATCATAATAAAGTCATTATCAGTCAAAAGAAGGTTCAGGCAGTTAAATAACGTCAAATAAGCATCGCAGCAAATTACCCCGATTGAGGGTTTGCTGCGATGCTTATTTTATTTTGCAATCATAGCTCAATCTATGCCTTTTTAAAACGTAATAATGGCGTTCCAATCAGCGGCGTTAAAATCCCAGCTAAAATAGCTTCTGGCACCCCATTTGAGGCAACGACCGCTAATAAATAAGGCATTAGCTTACTTAAATTGATTTGATAAAATCCCGCTGCCTGATGACTGTATAGCAGACCAATCAAGCCAAGCACCAAAATCGTGTTGGTCAAAGCGCCAGCAACACCAGCTAGCGTGAATCCCAGCGTTCGGTGTTGTCGTTTTTGAAACCAAATAAAAATCCAGCCAGCGACCACTCCAATCAAAATTCGCGGTACCACTGAAATTAATGGATTGGTAAACACGATTGGCGCTAACGCACTGGTGGGCGCGACGAATGCGCGAATCCAATCAATGATTCCCCAAATACCCCCAACAATTGCGCCATCTCGTGGTCCCAAAACCACCGCAGCAATAATGACCGTTACATGAATCGTCGTAATGCTCAATCCCGGCAACGGAATGTACCCAAAAAACGGCACGATATTTTGAATGATCACAATCGCCATTAGTACCGCCAACACACTGATATGATAGGCGTTTGAACGTCTCTGCATCATCAGTCACCTCAACTCTCTTTTCCATTCAATTACGCGCTTAATTATAGCATATGACTGGAGCCAAATCGCAAACGATATAGCGACAAAAAAACTAGCCCCAAAGCTGGCAGCTAGTTTCGAATTTCATTCCGATTCTTTTTTCCGTAGGCCCGCGCGAATCCGTGAGTGACGATAACTGTAGCTAAAGTAGATGACCACCCCGATGACGAGCCAAATGGCAAACATGTGCCAAGTGAAGGCTTGCAAGTTGATCATCAGATAAATACAAGCTAGAAACGATACGATCGGCAACACCGGATAGAATGGCACTTTGAAGGAACTATTGATTTGCTGTAGCGTTTCATGGCGACGTAAGAAGACGACTCCAATCGAGACCATAGCGAATGCAAATAAAGTCCCGATGTTGACCAACTCCGCAATCTTATCCAACGGAATCACCGCTGCAAAGACGCTGGCGATGATACCAAAAATCCAGGTACTTTTAACAGGGACTTTGGTATGTGGACTGACCGTCCGAAACGCCTTCGGTAAGAGCCCATCCCGACTGATGGCAAAGAGCAACCGGGTACCACCATACAACATGACGATCAGCACCGTTGTCATCCCAACGACTGCGCCGAGGGATACAATGCCCGCGGCCCAATTCTGATGAATCACAGCTAACGCGTAAGCCACGGGATCCCCAACGTTTAATTGACTATAATGGACGACCCCAACCAGAACGGCAGCCATCGCCACGTAGAGAATCGAAGCAACCACCAACGAGCCGACGATTCCAATTGGCATATTGCGCTTCGGATTTTTAACCTCTTCGGATGCCGTTGATACCGCGTCAAACCCAATGTAGGCATAAAACGCAAGTGACGCACCTTTGACTAAGCCGCTCACCCCATGGGGCATGAACGGATGATAATTGGCTGGTTTCACGAAGAAAATCGCAACCGCGATAAAGAGTACAATCACTAAAATTTTGACAATTACCATAATCGAATTGACCCGGGTCGATTCTTGCAACCCGCCGACCAACAGTAACGATACCGCTAAAACGACCACAAAGGCAATCAAGTTAAAGCCCGCGTGACTCGTTCCAGCCGTCCCCGCGGCCGCCGACAAATACGACGGTAGCTTGAGCCCGAAACCACTAATCAAATTTTGAAAATACGACGACCAACTGACAGCGACTGAAGAAACGGCAAATAAATACTCCGATATCAGTGACCAACCCAAAATCCAAGCTAGAAATTCACCGAAGACCGTGTATACATAAGTGTAGGCACTCCCAGCTAACGGAATCGTCGAGGAAAATTCAGCGTAACATAATGCAGCTAACGAACAAACCACCGCCGCAATCACAAAGGATAACATTGCAGCGGGACCGGCATATTTGGCCGCAATAATTCCGGGCGTGATAAAAATCCCGGAACCAACAATTGCCCCCACCCCCATCATCGTCAGGCTAAAGGCATTTAACGTTTTTGCGAGGCCGCCCTGATTAAAACTCGCTGGATTGACTGGCTTTTTGACCAACAATCGGCGTGACTCTTTCATATGGGGTTCCTCCTAATCAAATTCTTAATAATGCAACGTGCTTAATTCTATTAATTTTTGTGCGATTAGTCAAGTTAATCTAGAAAATTCAACCAAATTATCTTAAAACGCCTTAAGATAGCGTTTTATTTGGTTAGTTACTTTAAACAAATTTATTAATTGTTCATAAGATTTGCTAATTTCAATCTCACGCTGTGCTTAATAATTCAGCTACTACTACATATGTTGCTAGTTATTATTTAGCATTAAAGATGATTAAATCATGCTATTTTCCAAGTTCAAAAGCTGCCAGCTGAGACCCGCTGGGAACAGTGCGAGTTACCGTAAACTTGCAGTGGTAGGATCGTCCTCGGGCGGCTTCCAGGCATTCTGGGTAATGGCCGTGACGTGGTGGACACAGATTTAAGCCGACAACCCACGTCTTAAATACTGGTCTTTCACTAACCAAGCACAAGACGCTTGCTAAGTGAAATTTCACCACTGGGCCTTCCCCAGAATACCTTCCAGCCGGGATATTATTCGAAAGGCAGACATGTGCGGACCCAATCTTTTGATGAGCTAGTCGTTGATTCTTAACAAAATGTGATTTCGACATTCAACAGTCAGACTACCTTCTTGAAACAACTAAACTTTCTTAGCCATGTTTTAAGATTACTGACAACTTCACTGAACTTGCTTGTCAAAATCTTCTCTAACCATCTAAGATAACAAAATTTTGAATTCTAAACGAGGGCAACTTTATCGACCAATTTCAAGACTAGTTGTCCTTGAAATTGGTGGCATTGAGATGAGTGAATAGTATTCAGATGATCTTCTCAGTAATTAATGCCATCAGTCCTCATCCGTACCAAATAAACTTTTGCCTAAAGGGTCCAATCACTAAATATTCAATGGTCAATTGCACCTAGATAGGTGGCCGTTCATTCGCCATTCGAGCGGCTTCCCGACTGTAGGGGCCGGCTGACAATGCTCAGTAGCCAAATTATTCTTAGCTGGAAGTGGTCTTCTTTCGGCTTAGAATAAGACTCGTATTTGAAATTGCGCAGTGGGTTTCTGCGTGAGTTCAAATCGACGTCGGCTGCGTTCCAGCAATTGTCAGCCGGCCCCGAAAGTCGGACTAAGGCGTGCATCGGCTGACGAACAGGAATCCACCAACTAGCATGATTTATCATGATTCATGACAAGTTAACCAGCACAATGCGTATGCCATAAAAAAAGCGGCCCATCACAGGCCGCTTTTTAACAGTAAATCTAGTTTGGATTAAATATATTGAATCAAGGTCATCAAGACTGGCACAACCACGATGAACAAGACGGTACTGGTTGTGACAATGTTGGTGGCGTATTCGACGTCTCCATGTGCTTCGTTAGCCAAGATTGGCAATACGGCTAACATTGGCGTTGCTGATTGAACGATCAACGTTTGTGAAGCCATGGTTGGGAAGCTGGCGCCCAAGTTGCCGGCAACCATCAAGACCAAAATCATGATGATTGGTGACAAGATGAAGCGACCAATCAACGCAACGATCGTATCACGGTCGAAACGAATACTCTTCAACCCGGCATCCGCTAGCACGATCCCGATATAAATCAAGGAAAGCGGTGTGACCAAGTTACCAACATACGTCAAGGTCGAACTGATGAAATCAACCTTCATCACTGGGATATTGAGTAATAGCACAACTAATGCGACTAAGAACCCAACCAGTGGCATTGGAATAACTTTCTTCCAATCAATCTTGTTGTGTGTCTTTTCCTTAGGCTTCGTTGGATCATCGTTAGAAATCAAGAATACCCCGAAAGCCCAAGTTGAAACGGTGTTAACAATATAGTAAACCAGGAAGTACGTCATACTCTTATCGCCAAACAACGCAATGTTCAAAGGTAACCCAATGAAGATCGTGTTGGCGTTGACGATTGCATTAATGAAAATCCCTTTACGACCGGGCTTGACCCGCATCAATTTGACCAGGATAAACGCAATCACATAACCAATGATGACGGCTAAGAATGCGTAGGCCAAGTAGCCGGCAAACGACCCTAGCTGACCACGCGTCAACCGACTCAACACTGAAACGAAAATCGACGCTGGCAGGGCGATGTTTTTGATAAACTTGGAAATCGTCCCCGCAAACTTGTCATCAAACCAACCGGTCCGCCGTAAGACAAACCCTAATATCATGATCAAAACGACCACTAGGACGCTTTGAATCGAATTCCATAAAACTGCCATGTGCACTTATACCCTCTTACAATCTCTTAATTTGCCGATGCCATTCGCGACGTTAACCTGCCAAGCTAACTCGCGGCATGGGCTTGTCAATCTCTTATTTGCCGACGCTATTTGCTGATGGTTTTGTATTCTGGAACCCACTTCATATCAGCAACTGCTTGTTTGGCATCCGTAATTGGTTCTTTGTTTAACTTCTGATCAATCACACTTTGTGCAACGACTTCAGCTAAAGTTTGTGAAAATTCAGTAATCTTTGAAACTGGTGGTAAGACCGCTGCACCTGGCTTAGACGTATCCACGATACCGCCCAAGGCATGGCATGCAGCTGATAAGGTCTCACTGTTCAAGACTTTGGCCGTTGATGCAATCAAACCAAATCCTAAACCAGGGTACATCAAGGCGTTGTTCCCTTGACCGATTTGGTAAGTAACACCCTTGTATTCCACATCGTCAGCTGGAATCCCAGTGGCAACTAAGGCGCGACCATCAGTCCATTTGATCAAATCTTCTGCTTTGGCTTCTGCTAACTTGGTTGGGTTAGACAGTGGGAAGATGATTGGCCGTTCCGTATGTGCAGCCATTTCCTTAACAATGCTTTCAGTGAACGTCCCTGGTTGAGTTGACGTCCCAATCATAACTGTTGGGTGAACGGCCTTAACAACGGCTTCAAGGTTAGTTAGTTCATCAGCGTTACTAAATTCGCTACGCTTACGAGTGAAGGCCTTTTGGGCTGGGGTTAAACCTTCAGTATCGTCAAAAAGTAAACCTTGCTTATCAACAGCGTAGAAGTGTTGCTTAGCTTCTTCTTCGGTCAAACCAGCTTGCATTAATTCATCGAGGATTTGGTTGGCAATCCCCATGCCGGCAGTACCCGCACCGAATGACAAGATCTTTTGGTCCTTGATACTTTCCTTAGAAATGTTCAAAGCACCTAAGATACCCGCTAAAACGACCATCCCAGTTCCTTGGATATCATCGTTAAAGGTTGCGATTTGATCTTTGTACTTGTCCAAGATAACTTGCGCGTTGTCACGACCGAAATCTTCAAAGTGTAACAATGAATCTGGGAATAATTTTTGTTCTGCTTCAACAAACTTGTCGATCACATCGTAGTATTGTGCGCCAGAAACTCGCTTGTGACGGTTACCTAGATACAATGGATCATCCAATAATTTCTGGTTGTTGGTCCCAGCATCAATGCTTACAGGCAAGACTTGAGATGGGTCGATACCGGCAGCGGCCGTGTAGACCATCAACTTACCAATGGCGATATCAACACCGTTAACGCCCCAGTCACCCATACCAAGGATTCCTTCAGCGTCAGTCACAACGACTAAGCGAATATCGCGACCATCAGCCGCGTTCTTCAAAGTAGCTTCAATATCTTCTGGTGCATCAACTGAAACAAAGGCGGCATTTTGTGGATCCAAGAATAATTCGTTGTATTGTTCGATTGAATCAGCAACGACCGGATCATAAACGATTGGCATGAATTCAACCACGTGTTCATCCATTAAGTGGAAGAACAACGTCCGGTTTTCGTTGAACAGATTCATTAAGAAAATCCGTTGTTCCAACCGACTTGGCTTGCTCTTGAATTGCGCATAAGCTTGAGTCGCTTGTTCGTCGATGGTTTGAACCTTACTTGGTAACGTCCCGGTCAAGCCCAATGCTTGGCGTTCTTCTTTAGTAAAAGCAGTCCCCTTATTTAAGAATGGGTTATTTAAAATGGTACTTGCAGTTTTTGTCATTACTGCGACCTCCTATTTTTGAATGAGCTTCAATAAACTTATATCAACAGGAAAAACTGTTCTTATCATTTTACATGCAATAAGATAACAGCCAGCGTGTCGTCCGTCAAACATTTGAGAATGTCTCTCTCAAAATTCTTGGTTGCCACACAGTTGGTTAACAGTCAGTAAACTTGCCTGAGCAGGAAAACTGTTCCTATCAATTTACAAAACATACTATAGGCCCCCGGAAATGTTATAGTCAAAACTATGTTATGATATAAATAAATTAAATAAGGTCGCTATAAACGCTGATTTAGAAAGGATAAAAAATGAACACAAAAGACTTAGCTTATTTCGATGAATTAATTTCTCAAAAAAATTTTTCAAAAGTTGCGAAAACTTTCAATGTGAGCCAACCAACCATTACCACTGCCATCAAAAGATTGGAAACTGAGTTCGGCGCCCCACTAGTGATTCGTGACCGCATCCAGAACACCTTGCACGTTACTGAGAGCGGCGCACAACTAGCTGAACACGCCAAAATCGTGCTTCACGAACTGCGCATCGCTCATCAGGAGATTGATAACCTCTCGCAAAACCGACTGATTTTAGGGTTACCGCCGATTATTGAAAATCACTATTTTCCTAAAGTCGGTGCCAAATTGGCGGAAGCCGGACTGCTTGCCAGTCTGGAGACGGTGGAAGGCGGGTCGATTTTCTTACGAAACGCCGTGCGCGACGGGCGAGTGGACTTGACCTTACTTGGTTCAGTCGAACCACTCGCTTATCAGACTCTGATTGCGGAAGAATTTGACCGTCAACCCTTCTGTATTTACGTCTCTAAGGACCACCCACTCGCCCAACGCAAACGAATTTACTTCAATGAATTACGCCGTGAGAACTTTGTCTTCTTTAATAGTAATTTCATCCATAACACCGCGTTCAACAAACTCACGCGCCGGAATCATTTCCGTCCCAACATCGTCTTTCGTTCCAATGACACCCACGTGTTGATGAAATTGATTGGCGAAAACGTCGGCGTCGGCTTTTTCACACGAATCGTCGATCACTACCGCAAAGATGTCGTTCGCCTCGACTTGATGGATACCGAACCACCAGAGTTCATCACCAGCATCGTCTACCGAACGACCCACATTTTGACACCGGTCCAGCACCAACTATTGACCATCATGCACGACACGTTGGCACCCAATGACGACGATTCGAATGAATCCTAAGTTGTTGTATTTGAAATGCATTGTGCGCATTAGTTTATCATGAATTGTGATTAAATCATGCCAGTGGTTGGCTTACTGTTCGTCAGTCGATGCGCGCCTTAGTCCGACTTCCGGGGCCGGCTGACAATTGCTGGAACGTAAGCCGACATCGATTTGAACTCACGCAGAAACCCACTGCGCAATTTCAAATACGAGTCTTATTCTAAGCCGGAAGAAAATCACTTCCGACTAAGAATAATTTGGCTACTGAGCATTGTCAGCCAGCCCCTACAGTCGGGAAGCCGCTCGAATGGCGGATGAACGGCCACCTAGCTTGGCACAATTGATCATTGAATATTTATTGACTGGCTCCTTCAGATAAATACTTAATCGGTATCGATGATGACTGATGGCATTTAATCACTGAGAAGATCACCTGAATATTGTTCACTCATCTCAATGCCACAAATTTCAGTGACCACCACTCGTCTTGAAATTAGTTGACAAGATTTCTTTCGCCTATAATTCAGGAGTTTGTTGTCTCGGGCAACTAGAGAAAATCTGACAACTGCAGTGAAGTTGCTTGTCTGACAGCATGAGAAAGAAACTTTAGCTATAATTAGAGATCAGACTGACAGTTGAATGTCAAAATAACTGTGTACCAATGAATCAATGATTAATTAAACAAAATGTTGAGTTCGCACATGTCTGCCTTTCGAATACAATCCCGACTGGAAGGCATTCTGGGCAAGGCCAAGTGGTGAAATTTCACTTAGCAAGCGTTTTTGGCTTGGTTAGCGAAAGACCAGCATTTAAGACGTGGGTTATCGGCTTAAATCTGTGTCCACCACGTTCCGGCCATTGCCCAGAATGCCTGGAAGCCGGTGTAGGACGTCGCCACCACAGAAAGTTTACGGTAACTCGCACTGTTTCCAGTGGGTCTCAGCTGGTAGCACTTGAATTCATAAAATAGCATGATTTGATCATTTTTAATGCTAAAGAATAACTACCACAACGTGTATTTAAAGCACGCCTGCACAAAAACTCGCACCACCACTTATTGTGGTCGTGCGAGTTTTTTGGTGTTATCCGAATAATCAGTCATTTTCATTGATCCATAATGATTGTCTCACGTATAGTCGCGCCAGACGCAATCACAACTAACCATTAGACGGTCATTTTCAACAGTTGGTCAATAAAACGTTGTTCATCATCAGTCGGTAAGTAGCCGGCGCGAGTCACGACCGAAATGTTGAAGCTGACGGGTAATTGGTCCTCAATGTCGAGGCACACCACCCCATCATCTGGTTTCACGACGTCGCGGACTAGCATGCTGATGCCGAGGTTGGCTTTGACCAGCGCTTTGACCCACGAAATATCAGGAGTGCGGTAAATGACTTCCGGATGAACCCCGGCAAAATCACAGTAGGCTTGAAAGGCTTGCGGATGAACGTATTTACCATCCAGGCCGATAAACTGTGCTTGTCCTAGATCTTTGAAACCAATACTTGTCTGCGTCGCCAAGCTGTTTTGCGGACTGACAATGATGCTGAAAGGTCGCGCCCCTAACTTTACCGCGTGTACGGTCGGCAAATCAAATGGCAGATACGATCCCAATAACGCAATATTGATTTCACCTTTGACCAGTTTGTGCAGTAATTCGTCCGAGCCCGTCTCGGTAATTTTCAACTGCTGTAACAACCCGTTTTGTAGCAATTTTTCAGCAATTTGTGGGAAATACAACGTCCCGATAATCGGCGGTAGACCAAACCGAATCTCCGCTTGCTGAGCACTATCAATTTCTTGATGGGCCAAGCGCAAACTCGCTTGAATTTGTTGGGCGTTCTTATACAGTAGATGGCCCGCCCGCGTGATATTCGTCTGTTGATGATGGCGGTCTTGAATCACCAACTTGACCGCGAATTCTTTCTCCAACCGATGAATCGCCTGCGTCACTGCCGGTTGTGAAACGGCAAACTGGCGCGCAACCATCGTATAATTCTGACAATCGACCAGTGCCCGAAAATAATCTAAATCCCGTGTATTCATACGCGATCACCGAATTCTGCGTCATACATCGCCGTAATTTTTGCTTGCAAGTCCGCCACTGAATGGCGCCGTGACCGCGCGCAATCCTTGGCGTCACGCCCACACAACAAGCACCGCCGTTTTGGTAATCCCAAATCAGTCCGCGACAGTGCACGTTGCGAACCCGTTTGTAAAATATCAATATCGTACAATCGTCCGAGCGAATCCTGCTCTTCAAACGCTACCGCCGCGCGCTTACTGGTCGCAAAATCTAGTGGCAAAATCAAAAAGCGTTCATTTCCCGCAGGATGATTCCAGTCCGCCGCCACCGTATAATCCGCCAGCTGGTCCTCAAACCGCTGAACACCGGCTAAAAACAGCCGCCGCAACGCATCATTATTCTTGATTGGCCCCGGAATATTGAGCTTGATCGCCGCAATCGACGACTTCGGATGAGCAGTCGTCAGTTCCTGTTGAAAGGCCACGCGCTGGTCCCTTGCCGCCAACATATCCGTAATTGACTGCGGTTTTCCGCTCGTAAAAATACTCGCCATACTTGTCACTTTCTTCCTATTATAAATACTTATACACTCAGCTTAACTGAAAATGCGGAATTTTGAAACCGATTTTATCCGAATTTGGGGAATTTTGTCATATTGCCTGTTATTCAAATCCTGACGCTAAAGCCGACATCTCAGGATTGCAGGAAGCCGTGCAAGTTGGCGTAAATTTGCCTTAGTGGCTGGGTGAATCAAAATCGATATTTCCTTGTTAACCGGTTTTAGCGTCCAGATTAGCGCGATTACCGGATGACTAACAGGATATCTGGGGCTGTATTTTGAGCTTGATCAGTCATCAATTCCAACACCAAAAAAAGTTGCCCTGACAATCCATTACTGAATTCTCAAAGCAACTTTAAATTTATCCGCTCAGCGCACAACGACCGCTGACGCGATTACTGTAAATATTTGAACATCTGTTGTCCGGCTTGGCGACCGAAGATGACCGTTTCGGCAATCGAGTTACCGCCAATCCGGTTATTGCCGTGCAAGCCGCCAACGACTTCACCGGCTGCAAATAAGCCGTTGATTGGTTGGTCCTGTTTGTCCAGAACTTGAGTCGCTGGGTTGATGCCAACGCCACCCATGGTGTAATGGACAGCCGGTGCGATGTGAATCGCATAGAATGGGCCTTTGGCAATGTCACGATCCATCCCAGTTGTCCGCTTGAAGGCAGTATCCGCATGGTTAGCAACAGCTTGATTCCAGTCCGCAACCGTCTGGGTCAACGTATCAGCGTCTAAACCAGCTTCAGTCGCTAATGCCGCCAAATCAGCACCAGTTTTGACTAGACCAATGTGGTCGTAGAATTCAACGGCCTTGACCCGGTCACGAATGCCGCGGTCAAAAATCAGATAAGCCCCGGTACCACCGAGCTGGTCGATGGCGGCGGTCACGTTCTTACGCGTGTCCAATTCGTTGACAAACCGCTTACCTTGCTGGTCGACTAAAATGGCCCCTTCACCACGCACGGCTTCACCAATCAAGTAAGCATGGTCCGTATCTTGTTGCACAGTCGGATGTACTTGAACTTGGTCCATATCAACCACCTTGGCCCCAACGGCTTCGGCTAGTAAGATACCGTCGCCGGTCGCACCCGGTTGATTAGTGGTTTGATAATTTTTGAGGTCATCGCGATACTTACCCAATAAGGCTTTGTTGGCACCGAAGCCACCAGTCGCTAAGAGGACGGCACCGGCATTGATGGTTACTGCACCGTTAGCGGTGGTTGCCTTGACCCCGGTAATTTTACCATCCGTCTGAACCAGTTGGTCAACTTTGATATCTGTGAACAATGGTAACTTAGCCGCCGCCACTTGTTTCAATAACTCAGTAACCAAGAAGCCGCCGATTGGGGCCATCGAGCTTGGGCGGTGAGTCCGCATGACACTCATCCCACCCGTAATCGTTAAGTCGTCTAATTCGATACCGTGGTCGGCTAACCAGTCGATGGCTAATGCACTGTGTTCCGTGAAGAACTTCAACAGTGCTTGGTTATTCAGATTGCCGCCACCTTTAAGCGTTTCGTCGTAGAAGTCGCCAAAACTGTCGACGATGTGGTGATGCAATTGGACGTTGGTTTCAGCGGCGTTCATCCCCGAAGAAGCCCGCGTCGTGTTGCCACCGATTTTCGGCATTTTTTCTAAGATCACCGGTTTTAATCCAAGCTCGTGGGCTTGAATCGCTGCGGTCAAACCAGCACCACCCGATCCAATAATGACCACGTCATAGGTTGTTTTTAAATCCGCTAAAGCGGTTGGCGTAAACGTAAATTTGTCAGCCATCAAATTACTCCTCTCAATTCATCACACACCGCGTTACCGATGTGGATCGATTCATTTTCATTAAGTTTATTTTTCAAGGTACTCATCTACGCACCCCGTAAACTAGCGATAAGCGGGTACGGGCCACCATTCCACTCGCGGAACAATGACCCGTCTCCAGCCTAGTCGCCACTCGCTACAGGAGCGCTATCACTAGTTTACCTTAATTATCAATGTTGGTCATATCAATTGGAACCATCCATTCGTCGAATTGTTCCGCTGTAACTTTACCAGACTTGATGGCCGCTTCACGCAAGGTCGTGCCTGCTTTTTCAGCTTGTTGGGCAATCACCGCACTGTCATGGTAACCAATGTGTGGTGACAACGCCGTCACAGTCATCAAGGAACGGTCCACTAATTCAGCCATCCGGTCTTCGTTGATCGTCAAACCTGCAATCATCCGGTCTGCAAAACCAGTGATCGTACCGGCTAATAATTCGGCGGATTCCAAGAAGGCGTCAATCAGCACGGTCTTGTAAACGTTCATTTCAAAGTTACCTTGACTAGATGCTAAGTCCACGACCACGTCATTCCCCATGACCCGGACCGCTGCCATGGTGATGGCTTCGGCTTGAGTCGGGTTGACCTTCCCAGGCATGATCGATGAACCTGGTTCGTTAGCTGGAATGTTCAATTCGTCATATCCAGCCCGTGGGCCACTAGCGAGGAACCGCACGTCGTTGGCGATCTTCATCAAATCAGCCGCTAACGTCTTGATGGCACCATGGACCACGTTCAAACCAGAGTGATGGGCCAAGCCATAGAACTTATTGGAGTCAGCCGTAAATTCAATGCCGTACAGTTTACTCATGGCAGCGGCAATATTTTCAGCAAAATGTGGCGCCGCATTCAGCCCAGTTCCGACAGCCGTACCACCCATGGCCAGTTCGCCCAAGGTTGGGTTCAATTGTTTCAAGTAAGCAATGTCATGTTCGATAGCACTTGCCCAGCCACTGACTTCTTGGCCAAATGTTAATGGCGTCGCGTCTTGTAAATGGGTACGGCCAATCTTAACAACGCGCCAGTACTTCTTTTGTTTAGCTTTTAATTCATCTAATAAGTGTTCGGCAGCTGCAATCAATTTATCGACAGCCACGGCAGCCGTGATGTTCATGGCCGTTGGGAAAATGTCGTTCGAACTTTGACCATGGTTAACGTCGTCATTTGGCAAAATTTCAACGTCTGGGTTGAGTTTGCCGGCCATATGGGCCACAACTTCGTTCACGTTCATGTTGGTTTGAGTTCCTGAACCAGTTTGATAAACAACTAACGGAAAGTCCTTCCGTAAGTCTTCATCGTCTAACGCCAACAGTTTATCAATGGCGGCTACGATCAAATCAGCCTTCTCGGCGGTCATTGCTTCAACTTCCTTGTTCGCAATGGCAGCGGCCCGTTTGATTTGCAAGAGTGCCCGGATAATTTCTAATGGCATCTTCGTACCAGTTGGGAAATTATGGCGACTCCGTTCAGTTTGGGCTCCCCACAGCGCGGTGGCTGGAATTTTAACTTCGCCTAAAGTATCTGATTCTACACGATATTCTGTCATGTTAATAACCTCCAATTAATGTGTTGGTAAGCGCTTACTAAATGTGTGAAAAAAATAACATTCAATTTATAAATTAAGTTTAGCGCCTCCAGAAGACTATAGTCAAACATCGATTTAGTTATAAATTTTAGTTATGAGGTTGATGTGGCAGTGGTTTGTCATCTACAACTTGCAACAATCGCGTTCACGATAAAAATGTTTATTTTTTCACATGTTGCGATTTATCTCTGTTGATTAATTTTAATTGTAATCGGCACTTTCTTACCCTTTTCATAGTCCAAAATCGACAAGAAATCACATCGGCTGAGCAACAGCGCTTCTGACTGCATGACCGAACCATGTCAAAAAAAGAGGCATCGCAAACCAAGACAAAAAGCACCCCCTACTACTAATCACAATTAGCCGAGATGTTTTTGACAAAGACAGTCTGAATATGCCCACCTAACACCAATCTTAGCGATTCAACCATAATCCAAGCACTAAAAGGACAATCATGATGCCTAAAATTTTGGCGTGGTTCCAATATTTGAATAGTAAGTCAATAATTGCGACCACCACGAATACAATCAGCACTGCCATAAAATACAGCCAGACATTACCATTAACACTAACCGTCACAACAAAACCAATCACGGCCAGCCATGGTAAGTATTTATCGATAAATAGCTTAAAATTTGGAAATTGATCCATCATTATTCACTCACATCACCTTATCATTCGCTACACGCGTTGCGCTTGTTATTATTCGGCATTATAGATGATTAAATCATGCCAGTTAGTTGGTTTGTTGTTCGTCAGCCGGTGCGCGTCTTAGTCCGACCTCCGAGGCTGGCTGACAACGCTGGAACAGGGCGGACATCGATTTGAACTTACGCAGAACCCCACTGCGCAATTTCAAATACGAGTCTTCTTCTAGCCCGGGAAGACCACCCGGACAAGAAGAACTTCGCCCTTGAGCATTGTCAGCCAGCCTCTCCAGTCGGGAAGCCGCTCGAATGGCGGATGAACGGCCACCTATCCGGGTGCAACTGACCACTGAATGTTAGAAAACAGGTCCTTCAAATAAACTCTTAATCAGCTGATTTATCGCACGTAAATCCTGTGAAGACGACCTAAAGATTACGGATAAGTATTACTGGTAACTAGCTTTAAAATTTACCGATAGTACTGCCTTTCATCTGGGACTCAAGGTTTGTAATCACAGTCGACTGAAATAACGCTTAGTGATGCTATTGGTTTATAACATTCAAATACAAGTTAGGATAACTTAGTGAAAATCAGTAGCTCACCTTACAGTTTGAATGCTCAAAATAACCGTATGTTAAGAATCAATGACCAATCCATCAAAAAGTTGGGCCCGCACATGTCTGCCTTTCGAATACCATCCCGGCTGGAAGGTATTCTGGGCAAGGCCCAGTGATTCCCAGAGTGTGAGGTTCAGACGGGTTGGGACTGAGGATTAGCCTAGCTAGAACGTTAAGCGGCGAACTTCCGCTTGGCGTTCTGGCGTAGCTAACCGGAAGTCCCAGTCTGACCAGAACACGTTTCATCCATATCGCGGGCAACGTGAAAGACCAGTATTTAAGACGTGGGCTTCGGCTTAAATCTGTGTCCACTACGTTACGGCCATTGACCAGAATGCCTGGAAGCCGGACTAGGACGTAGCAATCACAGCAAGTTTACGGTAACTCGCACTATTCCCAGCGGGTCTCAGCTGGTAGCTCTTGAACTTAAAAACTGGCATGATTTAATCATCTTTAATACTAAATAACAATAGGTACAACTCGCAACTATTTATATTGTACTACATATTTCGTCGCTTTTAGGCTCACATTGGACATAATTGCCATCGAACGCCCCTGCTCAACTCAGATTGATTCGCCTTAAATAAAAATGACCCAACTGGCAATTTACCAGCAAGGTCATTATTAATCAGTATTAGGTTAGTCCTTAACCGCTTTGATCGTATCAATAATCGTACCGTCGCGATATTCAATCAATGCGACAATCCGGTCTGTGAATTCAAGTGGTTGTGGTTGACCGACTTTCTTTTCGGCCATTTGTTGCAATTCTTCAATCGTGTAAACGGGCACACCTGGAACGTGGCTCAACGCCTTGACTAAGTCTTGGCGGCGTGGATTGATGGCAATCCCATATTCAGTGACCACGACATCAATCGAATCGCCTGGTGTCACGACCGTCGTAACATCCGGCACGATCGTGGCTAACCGGCCCCGAACGAGTGGCGCAGAAATAATCGTTAACTTGGCCGTCGCAGCGTCTTGGTGACCACCGATTGCGCCCCGAATGACCCCGTCAGAGCCAGACATGACGTTGACGTTGAAGTGGGTGTCGACTTCCAAGGCACTGAGAATGGCGGCATCTAATTGGTCGACCATCGCACCCTTGTTGTCAGGATCCGCGTACCAGGAAGCATCGATTTCTTGTTGATTTGGGTTGGCGTGCATTGAAGCCGCGGCGCCCTTATCAAAATCTTGAACGTCCATGACTTTGTCGACTAACCCTTCTTCGAGCAAGTCGGTAGTTGGTTTGGTAATCCCACCGAGTGCAAACGATGCTTTGATTTGATTATCGAGCATGGCTTGGCGTAAGTAGCGGGTTACGGCCAGGGCAGCACCACCAGAACCAGTTTGGAATGAAAAGCCGTCCTTGAAGTATGGTGAGTTGACGATGACGTCATTGACCGTCTGCGCAATCTTTAATTCCTTTGGGTCCTTAGTGAAACGCGTTGCACCAGAACCAATCTTGTCTGGATCACCGACTTGGTCGACTTTGACCACGTAATCAACTTGGGTTTGCTTGATCGAAGCTGGCGTATTTGGATAAGCAACTAAGTTATCCGTGAGTAAGACCACTTGATCGGCGTATTGCGCATCCATTAACGCATAACCCAATGAACCGAAGACCGCTTTACCAGCCATCCCATTCGCATTACCTAACCGATCCGCATTTGGAACCCCCAGGAAAGCCACGTCGATCTTAATATCGCCGTGTTCGATGGCCCGCGCCCGGTTACCGTGTGACCGGAAGATGACCGGGTTCTTTAAGCCACCGTGTGAAACGAAGTCGCCAAGTGAGCCACGCATCCCAGAACTGGTGATGTTGGTAATCGTCCCCGCCTTGATGGCTTCGATCACCATATCATTCATGACACCCGTTAATGAGGAAGGTGCCAAAGTTAGATTCTGGATACCGGCATCAATGATTGCCCGCATGACTTGGTTGAAGACGAAATCCCCATTCCGAAAATGGTGGTGAAATGAAATCGTCATGCCATCTTTGACGGTCGCCTTGACCACGTCTTTGATCGAATCGACGACCTTATCGTCACCGGTTGAAACGTGGACTTTTGGGGCGACCCGCTGAATTTCGGGATGGCCGATTTCAGTGGATTCGAAGCCCTGGTAGTTTAACTTCGACAATAATTCATCTGGTAATTCACGGTTTACACTATTTTTCAATGTAATTGCCCTCCTCATCAAGTAAGTTGGAAACTTTGGCTAACTGCATGACCCGCTGTGCGCGCAAGACGACTGGCCGGTCGACCATTTGACCATTCATCGAGATGACTCCGGAGCCTTTGATACGGGCTTCTTCGATGGCGGCAATCACTTTTTGTGCCTTAACGACTTCATCCTTGGTTGGTTCATAGACCGAGTTGACCATTGGAATCTGCCGTGGGTTGACCAATGACTTCCCATCAAATCCGAGTTGATGGATGTGCCGCGTCTCACGGTAGAACCCATCTGGGTCGGCCATATTCGTGAAGACCGTATCGAAGGCGGCAATTCCAGCGGCCCGTGCGGCGTGGAGGACCATGTTGCGGGCAAATTCAAGTTCGGCACCATCCGGATAACGGTGCGTCTTCATGTCAGTGGTGTAATCTTCAGCGGATAACGCGACCCCAATCATCCGATCAGAAGCAGCGGCAATCGCTGGCGCATTCAAGACCCCTTTGGCACTTTCAATGGCGGCCATCAAATGAGTCGTGCCAACTGGCAAGCCAAATTCAGTTTCCGCTGCAGCCACGTCTTTTTCGAGTTGTTGGATCATTTCAGCGGATTCGACCTTTGGCAACCGAATCACGTCGATGCCCGCCTTGACCATTGCTTTGACGTCATTGGCGTAGTACGACGTATCCAAGCCATTGATCCGCACGACTAATTCGGCATTGCCATAATCTTGCGTTTTAAGGGCTTCATAGACCAAGACCCGAGCCGCATCCTTTTCAGCCATTGAGACGGCATCTTCCAAGTCAAACATGATTGAATCAGCGCCATAAATTCCCGCGTCTTTGACCATGGCCGGATTATTCCCCGGCACAAACATCATTGTCCGCCGTAAGCGTTCTTCTTTTTCAGCCATTATAAGACCTCCCATGCTGGTGTCGTTTGTTCCAATGCGCGTTGAGCAGCGGTAATCGTCCGTGCTTTGATGACACAATCTAACGCACCCTTATCCACTGCCTTGACCTTGGCATTTTCGATACCGAGTTGTTGCAGCGTCGTCGTGATGACCTGTTTGATTTGGGCCCCAAATTGCTTGATGACATCTGATTCCAAGTCAATCTGAATGCCAGTGCCTCCCGCAGCCAACATGATTTGAATATCGGAAGATTCCAACGTTCCGGCCACAGCCGTAGTCTTAATTTCCATTAATTTTCATTCCTTCCTGAATACGCTTCTGTAATGTTGCTAAATGAGTTTTAATAAAACGCGCCGTCGTGGACGGTACGAGTTGATCTAACTTAGTTAACTCGCCGGTTTGAATCGCCTGGCGAACGGTGCGGGCTGAGATGGGCTCGGTCCCGACCGTTTTACGCGGAATTACCTGTAATGCCACTTTTGGCGGTAACTCGCGTTGTAGCACCTGGTTGTAAATGCCAGTCGTACGCGAGGTTGGCTCAGTGCCAACGAAGCGGGTCGTCAAGTGCAGTCGTGGCGCTAACTGATTGCGGAAGATCCGTGCGTCCAAGGTGGTTTGCGCCTTAATGGCACTTTCCGCTGAGTCTAAGAAATAAGCGGGAAATGTGGCGGCACTGACCAGATAATCGCCCCCGCTGACGACCCGGACATTCGCCAAGTCTGCGGTGCCCTGTCGAACTAACTCAAGCCGTTCGGCAGTTTTGAATAAACTAGCGTCGGTGGCGACCACGAAGACGTACACCAAGTCACAGGCCGCAGCCGCTTGAACGACCAATTCGCGATGGCCCTGAGTAAACGGGTTGGCGTTCATCACGATCGCACCAATGCGCTTGTTTTCCTGATCCGGAATCGTCGGTAACTGTTGAACAAAATCAGCAATATCCGGCGTCCCGTTTTCAAGCACCGCCGCTTCATCCGAGTGCGCCAGCTCTTTAAAGCCTACGTGTTGAAAGCTCTGCGAATACTTAGCTTTCGTGAAGACCATCAAATGAAACTGTTGGGCTTGAAACGCACGGCTGACTAGTGCACTCACGATTTGATTGAACCGTGCTCCCGGCTGACTATCCCGATTACAAACGCCGACGTATTTCAGCACGTTTCCCGCTAATGAGCCGGTCCCGACTAACTGGTCGTCTTCCATCAAGCCCAGGGTCAAGTCGATTTTATCCACTTCCTGATCACTGAAATTAGTGATATCCAGTGAGCTTAAGAATTGTTGCCACTGGGTGCGTTCGCGTGAATTATTCAGTTGTAACTCAACGACTTGCGCTGTCATCTGGAACCCTCCTATGCTTGACTAGTCTCGGCTGAAGCGGCAACCGCGGCCGTCACGTTTGGCACCACGGCTGGATCAAACACGCTGGGGACAATGGCTTGCGCGGTCGGATTCTTGACCGTGGCCGCCAACGCTTTGGCGATTTTAACTTGCAGGTCATCATCGACTTGTTTGACCCCATTTTCGAGTAATCCTTTAAATAATCCTGGGAAGGCCAAAATATTATTGACCTGATTAGGATACTGACTTGAGCCGGTCGCAATCACTGCCGCACCCGCCTTTTCAGCAACGGCTGGGTCGATTTCTGGGACCGGGTTCGCCAACGCGAAAATGATTGGATCATGATTCATCAAGTGCACGGCGCCTGCGGATAAGACGTTGGCATCTGACAAACCGATAAACGCGTCTTGGTCCGCCATGACCTTTGCCAAAGGTTGGCCCTTCAACGTTGCCGGTGTGCCGAGTTGCTTAGCTAAGTCCCGTTGATAGCGGTTATAGCGCGAATCATCCGCAGTCACGACGCCGTATACGTCGACCAGTGTCAGTTGTTTGACGCCGACTGCCGCCAGCAAACGAGCAGTGGCCAACCCAGAGGCCCCAACGCCATTCACAACGACTCGCAGCTGTTGTAAGGATTTGCCAACCACGTGGGCGGCATTGATCAGTCCTGCCAACACCACGATGGCCGTCCCTTCTTGGTCGTCATGGTAGACCGGGATGTTCAACTCAGCTTTGAGCGCGGCTTCCAACTCGAAACACTTGGGCGCCGTAATATCTTCGAGATGAATCCCAGCAAACGAAAGCGACAGGTTCTTGATGGTCTTGACCATTTCAGGAACGCTGACTTGATTGAGCGCTAACGGGATCGCGTTGATGCCAGCTAAGTTTTTGTAGAGTAAAGCCTTACCTTCTACGACCGGCAAACCACCAGCCGGGCCGATGTTGCCGAGTCCCAGGACGGCCGAACCATCCGTGATCAAGGCGACCAATTTACCACTCATCGTGTACTTCGCCTTTAATTCGGGATGGGCCGCAATCAGCTTCGAAATCACCGCAACTCCCGGAGTGTAAGCCTGTCCGAGTTCTGCCTTGTCCGTCACTGCCAAATCCGATTTGACTTCCAACACGCCGGTATGCGCCGCGTGCAGCTTTAAAATTTCATCTTGTTCAACCATTTTGTCATGCCTTCTCTTTCGTCAAAATACCGTTCATCTTTGTTAAATTCAGTGTACGACCATTTTTAAAAAATATCAAATTTAATCTGTATTTTTTAAATTTTTAAAATGTCGTTTATCTGGTATAATGAACTTATCTTTAAACGAAGAGGTCATCGATATGGACGATATGAACCATCGCCGCCTGCTCATTGGGATTGCCCATGATTACTACTTATCGAAAATCAACATTGCTGAAATTTCTAAAAAATATCAAGTCAGTCGTTACTTGATTTCCAAATATCTGGACGAAGCAATGGCGACCGGGTTAGTAAAAATCAGCATCAACACCCCCATCGAGCGCAATGGCGAACTAGAAACCAAATTCAAAAAACAATTTCCGATTGATCACATTTACATCATTAAAGATGCCGATACGACCAGTGACGATGAACGCCACGTCATTCAATTCGCCGCAGAGGAGATTCAACATCAAATCTTGCAAAGTCAGATTATCGGCGTGGCGTGGGGCGGCACCGTCCTCAGTGTCATCGACAACTTTCAGATTAGCACCCGCGATGACTTGCTGTTTACGCAGTTCATGGGTGACAACTTGAAAACCAACGCTGCCAATGGGTCGACCCCACTCGTACAAAAAGCGGCTGCGAAGTTCAGCGCGAAGTACGTGACGATTCCAGCACCACTCTACCTGTTTAATGACCGGGCTCACCAGGCACTTGCCCAGGAACCCGCCATTACACCGGCCATCAGTAATTTTGACCGGATGGACATGTTGTTCGCGGGTATCGGGACCTTGGCATCGATCGACTCGATTCCAGTGTGGAAAGCCCATCAACAAGCCATCTTGGGTGGCGCGGATCCTGAGGCCGTCGCTGGCATGCTTTATGGTCGTCCTTACGATATCAACGGCCGGATCTTGAACACCGACCATGACAAGTTATTCGGCGCTAAGATGGCCGCGATTTTGAAGGTGCCCCGGCGCTTTGGCGTCATCAAAAGCAAGTTTAAAAGTAAGGCCTTGCTGGGTGCGCTGCGGGGACATCTGCTCACGGACATCATTATTGACGAAGCCGTAGCCAACCGCGTCTTACAAGAAGACCAAGCCACCCCACTTCAATCATAAATGTGGCTTACTAAAACAGGTACCAACGCTGACCGGTTCGCGGCAGCCTGGTACCTGTTTTTTCAGTCGCTCAGTCTACCAAATACCAATTACTTTCATCCAGAGCGCGCCAACGCCACCCCAAACGACTAAGTAGAAGAGACCGAGTACGAAGTTTAACTGCCACCACTTACCTTGCGTCACATAACCCGAACCGAAGAGCACACTGGCCGGACCATTCGCGTAATGCGTCGTCGAAGCAAAGATCGACCCGGTAAAGCCGAGCATCAATGCTGAGAAGGCCGCGGGAGCACCGGCAGAAACCGCCACCCCGAGCAATGCGCCGTACATGGCAGACACGTGGGCCGTCCCACTGGCAAACAAATAATGACTGTAGAAGTAGAACAGCACTAACGCTGCCAAGACAATGCCCCAGCTGAAGCCTTTCAGCGCGCCACCAATGGCACCTGATAACCACGGAATAAATCCGAGTTTGTTCAACTCATTGGCCATAAAGATCAAAATCGAGAACCAAACCAACGTGTTCCAAGCACCAGTTTCGTGCAAGACATCGTCAACGGACAATACCCCAGCAATTAACAGCAATGAAACGGCCATGAAGGCAACTAATGAGGCTTCCAAACCGATAAAGCTTGATAACATCCACAAAACTAAGGCTAATAGGAAAACAGCGCCCATGATTTTTTCAGGTAAGCTCATCTTGCCCATTTTGCTTAACTCATTGTCAGCCCATTCCTTGGCATTGGGCGTATCTTTGATTTCTGGTGGATACATTTTGTAAATTAAATATGGCACAACCAACAAACAAATAATCCCGGGAACGATCCCTGCTAGGAACCACTGCATCCACGATAAGGTAATGTGAAGACTCTTAGCTAAGGTGACAGCCACCAAGTTTGGTGCCATCGCCGTCATAAACATCGTACTGGTAATCAAATCACCGTGAAATTCGGCAAACACGAGAAACGATCCGATTTTACTTTGCGTCCCGTCTTTAGGATCGGAACCAAACGTTTCAGCCAGAGATTGAATAATTGGATAGACGATCCCACCGGCACGGGCCGTGTTACTTGGGGTGGCGGGTGCCGTGACCAAGTCGACCCCAATCAGCGCGTAGGCCAATCCAAGGGTTCGTTTACCAAACAGTCGCACGAACACCAACGCGACCCGCCGGCCTAAACCGGTATTGATGAAGCCCCGGGACATGAAGTAGGCCATGGCAATCATCCAAACGGTACTACTCCCAAACCCTGCGACCGCCGTATCCATGGGCACGACGCCCAGTAAAACGGTCAGGGTCAAACCAATGATGGCCACACCGGCAATTGGTAACGGCCGGGTAATACAACCAATAATCGTTGCCACGAAAATGGCTAAAATGTGCCAAGCGTTCATTGAAACGTCCGCTGGCTTGATGGGACTGCTGAACCAGATAATCAGGCCGACGATCAACGGCGCTAGAAAATCCCGGTATTTGACTTTGTTGAGTGTCATATCAATTCCTCCTACCCACTAATTCATTCTTATGATGCGACATTCATCATGTTGAGCATCTTGCTGGCAAAATGCTGCATCCGGCCGCGTTCGTCGTCAGACAATTCGGCTTCGATCACTTTTTCAACCCCATTGTGATTGATGATGGCTGGTGAGCCCAGATATAAATCATGAATGCCGTATTCCCCAGCTAATGGTGCTGAGATAATCAATTCGGTACTTTCGTCGTTCAAAATTGCCCGGCAAATCTGCATTAAACTAATGGCTACCCCATAGAAGGTCGCACCCTTTTGTTCAATGATCTTGCCACCCTTGCCACGAACGGCTTGTTCGATGTCGGCCTTAAACTGGTCATCGACGGTCGTGACAGTATTCAGTGGTTGATAAGCAATTTTGATCTCATCGAAGTTCACGAGGGACGTGTCGCCATGTTCTCCTAAAACGGCGGCATCGACTGCATCCGTCGAGACGTTCAACTTCTGGGCCAAAGCGACCCGGAGCCGTGCCGTATCAAGGGAAGTCCCCGTTCCGATTACCCGGTTACGTGGAAAACCGGATAACCGTTGCGTCATGGAAGTCAAAATATCGACGGGATTGCTTGAAATGACGAAGCAGCCGTTAAATCCGCTAGCCACTACTGGTTTAACAATCGATTCCAAGATTTTGGTATTCCGATTGACCAGATCAAGTCGGCTTTCACCAGGCTTGCGGGGCACCCCGGCCGTAATCACCACGATATCAGCATCATGGGCATCCGCGTATTCACCAGTATGAACATTCGTCGCATTCGTAAACGCGGCAACGTCTTCCAAATCTTTAACATCGCCCTCAGCATGTTGCTTGACCAAATCAACGATCACTAATTCATCGAGCGCACAATTTTGGACCAACGAAAATGCAAATGAGGAACCGACTGAGCCATCACCGACGATAACGATTTTGCGTTGCTTCTTATCCATATCAATATCCTTCTTCCATTGAGCTTCTTGTTGTGAGATATCTGAAACACTTAGTTACTTAACTCACAAGTATTATAACGCAACCGCTCACATTTTTGTTAATTTTTTAAAAATAAATTACTTTTTTGAAAAATTTAAACGTAATTATCGCTATGAACGGGATTATACCGGTGTTTTAAATGTTTTAGCTTGTGAACCATTTCTAAAGTGTCAGCTTTGTGAAAAGGTATTCGTAAGCGTTTACAATCCGAACGTTTTGTGTGCTTGCCACCAAGTTCCTAGCAGGACCTGATTGGCTCAGCCGGTTACTGAGATTTAGGCCAGCTAAATTCAGAACAGCGTGGTATATTAGAGGTACGACTCAACGAAGAAAGGAACAACACTGTGGATAACGAAACACTAAAAACATACCTGGCTGATAACTCCCAGGTCATCACCATTTTTATGGATAAGGCAACCGATTTTCTCAATCGCCAAAACGCCGACCGCGCACCCGCTCGACAATATAATGACGCTGAAATCGCCCGGCAAGCCGATAAAATGTTGGACGAGGTCATCGCCAACATTCATGACAAGATCGTCCCCCACACCCGCGAACAAACGCCAGCCGCCTGGGAACAATTTTTGAGTGAAAATGACGTGCTCGACGACTTGGAGCTGTCGATGACGGAATTGTCATTTGAATCAGAAGACTAAGTTATCGACACTAGTTTAATCAGGCGCTGATAACAATGTCAGTCAAAAAAGGACCGCGAATTCTCATTTGATTGAGAACTCGCGGTCCTTTTCAAAATGCTTAAAGACCCTTTGTTAATTGTTGTGGCGCCGCCGTTTAGTGAAGCCTAACGCGCCGACCAGTCCAATTAGCCCGGCCATGAGTGCGGCCCACTCGAACGATGCTTCAGCCGTTTGTGGTAGTTTTGCTTGCCTTTTCGCTTGGGCATGATCTACGCCCGCAACCGCACTTGCTGCCGCCGGTTGGATTTTAGCCTTCGCAATTGCCTCAGTCGCTGGTGTCACCTGATGTTTAGACGTCAAACTTACGCGCTGCTGAGATTGACTTGGTTGCGTCGCTGGACGAGCTTGATTGGACCCGGTATTGTCGTTATCGCCATTTGAGCCAGCATTGCCGCTCAAATCTGGCTTATCAATAACATCGGCCTCACCATCATCAATGACCGGTTGCTTATCAGGATTCGTCGTGTCGACATTATCATCAGGATTGGTCGTATCACCACCGTTACCCGGGTCAGTAATGCCATCACCTTCGCCGGGGTCAGTTGTACCACCGCCATCACCGGGGTCAGTTGTACCACCGCCATCACCTGGATTGGTCGTGCCGCCACCGTTGCCGGGGTCAGTTGTACCACCGCCATCGCCGGGGTCAGTCGTGCCGCCACCATCACCGGGGTCAGTCGTGCCGCCACCATCATCCGGGTCGGTTGGGTCTTCAACAACGGTGATGAAGGCCGTTTCGGTTAACACATTACCGACTGCATCCGTATACGTGTAAGTCACTGGATACACCCCGGCAACACTCGTATCTACCGATTTAGTCACCGTTAGCTGATCAATACCAACCGCTTCACCGTTCTGATTAGTGACCTGAACAAGGTTGTCGCCAGCTTGCCAAACGCTACCGACCTTAATTTGGCTATTTTTCACCTGCAGCACTGCTTGCGAAGCAATCACATTAACAGTGGCCGTTCCAGTAATTAAGTTGCCGGCAGCATCGACGTAACTTAACTGCAAGGCATACTGACCTGGAACTTGCAGATTCGGCTTCAAATCAGCTGTCACCTCAGACACGTCGGCCTCAGAAAGCGGTTGTCCATCACTCATCAAGCTCTTGGACCAGTCCACACTATCACTTAGCGTCCAATCAGCTACTGGACCAGCGATAAGGGTGACATCCCGACCAACCAACTGAGCCTGTGATTTGGTTGTTGTCACAACTGCACTGACCTGTTGTGTGCGCCCAAGGTCGTCCACATATGCCAAGATAACGGTTTGCGGCTGACCAATGAATTCGGGGCTCAGATTAGGTGCACTAATGACGTTAATCGTTGCTTGATCAACCTCAACCGGATTGCCTAAACTATCCGTCACGCCGGCAACACTCATCCCGTAGTGCCACTGTGCGTTTGGTCCGGCGACCAATTGAACAGGCGCCGTCTTCAGTTCAGCTAAATCAACCGTAACCATGGCTATTGCGGTTACTTTATTACCTACCGCATCCGTATAGGTCAATGTAATTGCTTGTGGTCCCGCCTGCGTTTTGTCGATTGGCGTCATGGCAACGTTGTTAACATCGGTCACGACCTGGCCATTCGCATCGGTAACTTGCCGAACTAAATCCGCTACTGACAGCTTGGCAACGTCTTGCGGCCAAACCTTCTGTGGGGCTTTGGCCGTAATGTTAGCTTGGCTTGCCACCACTTTGACGAGGGCCGTTGCCGTCAGTTCGTTGCCTTGATTATCCGTATAGGTGAACGTCACGTTCTGAACGCCCGCAGTGGCTAAGTCTGGCAAGCTCGTCACGTTCTTAATGGACAAATCGCCCCAAGCACTGGACTCAATGGCGTTGCCATCATAGTCTGTCACACTGGCAATATGCGCCAGATAATTCCAACTCGCATCGGGTCCCATCACAACTTCGCTCGGGTTAAAGGTCAGCTGAGCTTTAGAACTCGTCACCGGCTGATAAACAAGTGCACCGGCAGCGATGTTAAAATAGTCGATTGGATTACCCGCAGCATCCGTATAATAGCGCTTCCAAATTCCGTCCGCATAATAAAAGGTTCCATAAATCAAGTAGCCATTATTGACTTTCGGATTAACCAACGTGTATTTCCAAACTTCATGAGTGGTACCATCGGCATCAGTGACGGTCGCCAGGTGCGCGTCGGCCTGCACGAGTTTGCCATTGGCGGTGCCATCATCTTGATAGTACCGCGCCGTATAATTCAATGATTCACCTTGAAGCCCCGTCAGCTCTGAGGTAACCTCGACGGTGTCCCCGGGTCGATAGGAGACCTTATTCTGGAGATAAATATTCTCAAAAAGACCAGTAACTTGCCCGTCCGTGGTTGGCACCAGCGATTTCAAAGCACTAAAATCACTGATTCGATTACCCGAAAATCCAATCATTTGCGATGCCTTGCCGCTGTTTTCAATGGCGGCTTTAACAAACGGAACCAAGATATTAAACTGGCGATTCGTCATCCCGTACGGATTGGATAGGTATTTGTTTGGTGAGGAAAATTCCAAATTATGGATTTGACTCGGATCCAAGGCAGCAAGCAGCTGTAATTGCTCATCAGTCACGGCGCCCCAATAAAAGGTGTACAAGTTGAGATCATACAATTGAACGCTTTGTAGTGGTGAAAAGTCAAATTGCGGTATTTCCCGATAATTCGCCGCAATTTGCACCGTCACGCTCGTCGTGGTGCCAGCTGGCAAGTTAGCCAATAGCTGCAATCCCTGTAAACTGGTCACTGGTTGATAATCGCCAGTACCGTCACTATTCCACTTAACTGCCTGAACTTTGAAATCTGCGTTTTTGTATGCTTTGATGGTATTGACCGTCAGTTTGTCTTGAGCCGTTAATCCAAGGCCGCTACGAACAGCGGTCAACAAATTGGCATCAGCAAATTGAGAGCTAACATCCTCATCATCGACATCGGTCGCAGCTGCGATGGTTGGCGTCGTGGTTTCTGATTGTTTGACAGTCGATGTGGCATTGCTGCCCGTTGTAGTTGAATTGGTGGCTGATTGGGTTGACTGGTTCGGCTGCTCAGCGGTATTATTCGCTGACGTTTTCGTAGTTAGCTTAGTGCTCGTATCTGATACTGTTTCCGTAGTCTGCTTCGTGTTCGATGTCGTGCCCGTTGTTTGCTTAGTGCTTGTGGCCGATGTCGTTTTAGTGGTTTGAGTAGCCTTTGTATTCTGTGCCTTGTCCACTGTTTGTTCAGTGTTCGTGTTCGATGTCGTTCCTGCGGTTTGTTCAGTGCTCAAGTTAGCCACTGTAGCAGTCGATTTATCAGCTACAGCAGTTGTCTGCGTTACACTAGTCTGCTGATTTGATTGTTCAGCTGTTGCCGCCGTTGACTGAGTTTTTGCAGCCACGGCCTCAGCATTTTGAGTTGTATTAGCTTTCTGCCCGGTATTTTCAGCAGTCGTAGTGACTTGAGTGATCGACTGATTTTCGGTTTCATCCGTCGCGGATGATTTCGTCGTCACCGCCGTATTATTTGCTGAACCCTTCAAAGCCACTGTGTTACCAGTGCTTGTTGATGTGGCAGACACGCTAGTTTGAGCTGCTGTCACAGCATCATTCGTATCTGCGTGTCCGATTATCGGACTTACCCCAGCGCCAAAAACCATGATCCCCGCTACAACCCAAAAGCGTCCACTTTTGTACATCTTATAATACCGTTTTTGTTCCTGTAATCGTTGCATTCTTGCACTACCCCCCGAGTAATTACCAAATCCGAAGCAACCAACAACTGTTCGTCAAGCTCCTAAACCCCTCCTCAATAGGAAAACGCTGACAGGCAATTATCATGACATTTGATTACAATATTAATAAAGCAGAAACATTGTTATCGTGTTTAACTATCTATGTACTACTATTACAGATTTTATATATTTAAGCAAGGATAATTGTATGCTTCTATAAACAAAATTAAAGCGCTGTCACAGTTTTCGTTTCGAATATTAGGCGCTACCAACTTAAGACTACCTGGCTTCAATGGCGCTGACTGCCGTGTTATGCGCGTTTAGCATCCGTAATTTGATATTAATAAATTGATAAAAAATTGGGAATCAATATTGAAATAGCAGTTTGTTAACCTTCTTCATTAATCGGCAACACGCCTTAATAAACGGGATTGGTAAACAGCCTCTGATGCATCTCCTTGCGTATCATCATTCCAGTTTCTTCTGAGTGCATGCTTGTTTAATATCAGTTGTCTCGTCCCACACATGTCACGTGAGTTGTGGCTTGGATAATGCCGATGAACGACAATTTCTGAAAACGGGACGAAAAAAAGCCTAGCAATGTAGGCAAGCCTTAAACCTCGACTTATCTACCTTGCTAGGCATATCTATCCAAGCTAATCACCAATTAATAGCTCAATAACGCTCGGGTCTTTTTGAATAACTTCTAACAACCGACAAGCGGTTCGACTAGGACGTGAACGACCAATTTCCCATGCTTTAACCGTGCGTGGCGAGACCGCCAAGACTGCGGCTAGCAACAGTTGGCTCAAGTCAACCGCCTTGCGAATGGCCTTGATCTCTTGGGCTGAATACTGTGGCGCCGATTGACTACTAACCTCATGGATAGAAACATGTGAATAATCACCATCTAGGGCGGCCATCATCTGGTCAACACTGTGTTCTAAATGCGATTGCTTTTCTGTCATAACAAGAACCCCTTCCGTTGTAACTGTTGAGCGAATTTTAGTTTAACCTGTTCAGCTTGAGCTAGTGACACTTGATCATACTTCCCGTAAATCCCAAAAATACCCCTATCCAAGGTAGACAAACGTTAATTGTTAGCCTATCACCCTCGGTAGGAGTATTCCTTGTATCGTTAATGATTAATTAATTGCACTGAGCTCACCGCCGTTGTACTTACGACCGAGTCAGTCCAGCATAAATCTTATCTAGGTTCCACTTCAACATCGAATAATACGTATCGCCTGGTTTACCCTCAGCGGCCAATGAATCGGTAAAAATCGTGCTGGCAACTGGGATTCCAGTCTCCTGCGACAGTTTGTTCATTGATTTCGGCGAGACCGAAGATTCGACGAATAAACTCCGAACCTGGGTCCCTTCAATCTTCTTCAAAGCTGTTCGCATTTGGGCTGGTGTTCCCTGTGATTCCGTGTTCACTTCCCAAATATAGGCAGCGGGCACATGGTAGGCCGCTGAGAAATATTTGAATGCACCTTCTGAAGTGACCAACAACCGTTGGGAAGCCGGGATTTGTTTGAACTTCGTCTGTGCGGTTTCGTGTAAACGTGTCAGCTTAGCCACGTAACGGTCCGTATTTTTTTGATACTGAGCGGCATGTTTGGGATCCTTGGCTTGCAAGGTCCGATTAATATTCTTCACATACTGAATCCCATTGGCGAGATTCAACCAAGCGTGGGGGTCCGGTTCGTTCACGTTCGTCGTCAAATACTTCACTTTGATGCCTTTACTTGCCGCAAAGACGTCGTGGTCAAAATCTTTCTTCGAGGACGTCACTAGCTTCTTAAACCAACCATTCCCACCGGTTTCCAGATTTAAGCCGTTGTAGAAAATCACATCAGCTTCGGCAGTCGCCGCAATATCGGTTGGACGTGGTTCATACTCATGCGGGTCCGTTCCCCGCTTGACAATACTATAGTTCTGAACGTACTGGCCACCGACATTTTTGACCATATCATCTAAGATTGAGTTGGTGCTGACGACTCGGAGCTTGGCACTCGTCGTCGTTGCACGGGCATTTTGTTGACGTTGGTTCAAGAAAAATGCCATTCCAGTAATCATTGCAATCACACCCACGAGGGCAATTAATTTCGTCTTCATGCAGTTACCCGCCGCGCTGCGGCTTGCCCTTTCCATAACGTTGGCAAGAGTGCTTGCTTTGGTGACACAATGAATGAGATGCCAAAGAAGATTGCGGCCACTAACACGATTGCAGGACCCGATGCCCAGTTAAAGGTGTAGCTGAGGTACAGCCCGACTACTGAAGACAAGACCCCAATCAATGCGGACAAACCTAACATGATTGCTAAGCGTTCTGTCCATAGAAAGGCGGTTGCCGCCGGTGTAATCAACATGGCGACCACTAGAATAATCCCAACCGTTTGCAATGCCGAGACCGTCACTAATGTTAAGACGAGCATTAAGGCGTAGTGCAGCAGTTGCACTTTCAAGCCGTACGTCTTAGCGAAAGTCGGGTCAAAGGACGTAATCAAGAGTTCTTTATAGAAGAAGACAACGAATAAAATCACTAAGCCTAATACGACCGTCGTTGTCATCATATCAGTATCACTAACAGCTAAAATATTACCAAACAGAATGTGGTGTAAGTTAGTTGAACTTTCAGCTAACGAGATCAAAATGAACCCCAGTGCATAAAAGGCACTAAAGACGATCCCAATCGACGTATCCGTCTTAATCTTACTGCGACTCGCGACAAAGCCAATCAGTCCTGCGGCAAGAATTCCGAAGACGGAGGCCCCAATCATCACGTTGATGCCTAGCATGTAGGCAACGGCCACTCCAGGTAGCACGGCATGTGAGATGGCATCCCCCATCATCGACATGCCGCGTAAGATAATAAAGCTTCCAATGATTCCAGACATGACACCAACCATGATGGCGGTAATCAGGGCGCTTTGCAGGAAATCATACTTCCCTAGCGCCGCAATAAAAGTTGTAATTGATTGCATTATTGTTGACCCTCCTTCGTAAACAGTACGGCCGAAAGATCAGCGCTAAACGTGCGTTCAATATTGGCAGGCGTGTAAACGTCATCCACGGGACCATAATCAACGATGCCGTGATTCAAGATGACCAAGTCATCAAAGTAGCGTGAGACTTTGTTTAAATCATGATGGACGACAATGATCATCTTGCCAGCGTCACGCCACTGGTGCAAGATCGTCATGATAGCCGTCTCACTCTGTAAATCAATGCCAACAAACGGTTCATCCAAAATAATAATATCTGCTTCTTGGACGAGGGCACGCGCAACGAACACCCGTTGCAACTGTCCCCCTGACAATTGGCTGATTTGGCGGTCCGCTAAATCAGTCAGAGCTAGCTGTTCAAGGGCAGCTTGGCACCGAGCGCGGTCAGCCTTGCTCGGTTCTCTAAAGAGGCCCAGTTTGCCATAGGTCCCGGTCAAAACGACATCAAAAACATTGATTGGGAAAGTTAAATCGAGATCCTTACGTTGTTCAACGTAGGCAATCTGTTTTTGAAATTGTTTTAGCGCACGACCTTGATATTCGACGGTTCCAGATTGGGACTTGATCAAGCCTAACATGGCTTTGATCATTGTTGATTTGCCCGCACCGTTGGGACCAATGATTCCAGTAATTTTGCCGGCGTTAAAGTTAACGGCAACATCAGTAAAGACTGGTGTGTCACTGTATGCCACGGTGAGGTTTTGTACTTTTAGCATCAAATTTCCTCCGTTCATCGCGGTAGTCGGTTTTCTACATCGTCATAAGCATACCTGATAATTAACCGTAATGCAAACAATTGTTAGGTGCAGTTAACTTTTTTAATATTTAGCATTAAATTTTTCGTAATTGCAATTCTATGTTAGTGATAACAACTAGGTCTATCGTGGCTGGTTCTAGCTCACATCCGCATGAATCGCCCACTCCATTTTAACAATCAACAGCCGCCAAAAATCCACTCACATAAATATTGGATATTAAAAAAGCGTCATCGCCAACCGCAATGACACTCATGATTATGCTAATATTCCAGCCTCAAGTCCCAGAAAAATCGTCAGAATCAGTAAGTCAGCTGACCCACCAAGACTATAATTATGCGCCAGAAATTCCTGATTGAGATCCCGTAAGAAAGCCATTCCGGCTGACGTTTGGCTACCGCCCAATTCAAAATACTTAGCAGCCTGCGCGTGCGCCCAATCAACGACGTGCGAATCATTGGCTCGTTTGACCAAATTCGTATCGACCGTTGCCTGAACGATGGCCATCAGCGTATCTAACAACCGCTGATTGATGGTGCCCTGGCTTCGCTTGAGGGCCGGCAACGCCACCTGCATGACTGTCGGGTAACCGGCTTCCGCCTCGCCACGAATCCCTTTGATGCCGTATGTCAAATACTGCCGTTCTCCCGCTGTCAACGCCGATGGGTCCTTGTCAGCTAACCCACTAAAGTCGTTAGCCCTCAGCCCCGTTAACATCGCTTGGACAATGGACGCCAATGACTTTGCGGGCTGTTGTTGCTGATAAGCAGCGGCTGTCACCAACACGCCCAGTGAAAATACGGCGCCTTTATGGGTATTGACACCATGCGTCGCCGTAAACATCGTCTGCTCAGCTTCAATGCCAACGTTCCGAATCTGCTGAAACAAACCAGTCAGGTCGGCATCGGTATAAGTCGCGCCAGCACTTGCACAAGCCTTAAAATAAGGTTCCAGGCTCAGGGCACTATCGATGAACATAAACGCGTTCATATCAGGATGCGGTCCCGCCGACACGGGATCGACCAAGCCCGGCTTCGGGGTGACCGTCACTTCATACAATAAGGCACGCAAGGCGTGATTGACAATTTGTTGTTGCGTCACAATTTTCCCACCATTTCATTATTAATTATTAATTACTCGCCATTTCAAAATTTGATTGGCCAAACGCACTGTCACACTAACATTGCTAGTTTGCGCCAGTAACCTTGGTAGCGACGCTCAGCCATTGTTCAGTCGGCTTTTTATCTCGGCCAACCTTGCCCGCTAAAATCCAGCGTATCTCTATCATAACGTACGATGGGCCTTTGATACCAGTTCCTTTTCTGATGACACTGTTCAAATCATCTCAAAACATGTAAGCTAAAGTAAACGGATTCATGATTTTATCCAATGATCCTCGGAGGTGATTTTTAATGCTATCCAACCAACACTTTCAATCGACACCCGCGGTAAACTTCGATTTGCTCGCCTATACGATTGGTAGTTACCACTACAATTGGCATCCGCAAATCGAATTATTCTGGCTACTACAAGGCCACGTGGAAGTCAACGTTGACGGCCGCCGGTATGATTTAAAAGCCAACGACTTAATTTTAATCAACGCCAACTGCGGTCACGCCACGTTTGCCCTGGATCCAGAATGTCTGGCGCTGCGCTTACATATCGCCCCTGCATTCTACACCAGCCAAGGACTCGACTTGTCACACGGGGCGTTTCACCTAAACAGCGTGACGACACCGCAACATCGCGACTACCAGACCATCCGGCAAATTCTGGCACAGCTCTATACCGGACTGCATCAATCAAATTGGTCCGCATTCGAGCTAAACGCAGCCTATTTCCAGCTGACCAACTTGTTACATCATGACTTTTTTGACACTCAGGCAACGATTGCCTATCCGCAGCCGAAAAAGCAAAGCTCGCTCAGCCGGGTCATCGACAATCTCAATCAGCACTACGATCAGCCCGTCACGCTCGAATCGGCAGCCGCCATCAGTCACTACTCCACGGCCTATTTGTCCCGTATTTTTAAAGCCGAACTCGGCATCAATTTTTACGAATACCTGACGCGTTGCCGCTTGCAACATGCGATTGCCGACTTGGAGGACCCTAATCGAAAAATTGCAGACGTTGCACTCAAAAATGGGTTCCAAGAGGTCAAGTCATTTAATTTGATGTTCAAACGGCATTTCGGTCAGACGCCTTCGAACTACCGCGAGCACCTTTCTCAAGGGCCGCGCTCAGCATTCAAACAACCACTGACACCCACGCAAACCGCCTGGGTCCAAGCACAAATGACGCACTGGGCGCAACTGGCAACGGTCGATCAACTGAGTGCCTGTGAGAGTTGTGCTTACAAATTACACTTTGAAGAATACCAAGCACTCAAAACTAAGGTCGCACAATTAAAAAATCTGCTCAATCAATAATTAATGGCATAACAATTTTTGTGATAATGATTGGTCACACTTGGTGGTTTGAAATATGAATTTATTGCTCAGTACCAGTCTAATTCAGCATTTACAACTGAATTAGACTGGTACTTTTTTGTCATACCACATGCCAAATTTGGTTGATTGCGTGTTTTTTCACAACGCCTCGTGTCATCGAAGTCATCATCTAGCGGTTAGTCTGCGTGCCCAGGGTTGCTTACAATGAAGCTGTAAATTGATAGGAGGAAATCAACCATGGATACAATGACTTACGACTATACCGAACCCACACTATCGACCAAGGGGCAGCGGATGCGTGACATCTTGGCCGACTACATTGCCCTCATCAGTCACCGTTTACCCGATGACGTGACGGCCAAACTCGAAGAACTCAGCAAAATTGAAGTCGATCCCTTACAAAAGCTCGTTTACGATACGATGATGGAAAATCAGTTACTCGCCAACAAGCTGCAGCGACCGAGCTGTCAAGATACGGGGGCGTTACAATTCTTCATCAAATGTGGCGCCCAATTCCCGTTACTCGGCGAATTGAACCAGATTTTAAAGGATGCCGTTTATCGTGGCACGAAGAAGGCGCCACTACGGCACAACGCCGTTCAAACGTTCGACGAATACAATACTGGCATGAATATTGGTGACGGTATCCCGTCGATTTTCTTACAAGTCGACGGCAACGGTACGGACATTTCAATGTACGTTTACATGGCCGGTGGTGGTTGTACCTTGCCTGGTGCTGCCAAAGTGCTGATGCCTGGTGAAGGCTACGAAGGCGTCGTTCGGTTTGTCATGGATCGCATGACGAGCTACGGTATCAATGCTTGCCCACCACTACTCGTCGGCGTCGGCGTGGCGACCTCCGTTGAGACCGCCGCGTTGAATTCCAAACTCGCTTTGATGCGCCGCGTCGATAGTGAGAATCCCAATGCGAACGCCGCTAAGTTGGAACACCTCTTGGAAGACGGCATCAACCACATTGGTCTCGGACCACAAGGCTTTGGTGGTCAAAAATCGGTCATGGGCGTTAACGTTGAAAATACGGCCCGGCATCCATCAACGATCGGCGTCGCCGTCAGCACTGGTTGCTGGTCCCACCGGCGCGGTCTCATTAACTTTGACCAAGATTTAAATTACGAATTACCACTGAACAAAGGAGTCGAATTATCATGAAAACTTACCATTTAACTACGCCCATCTCAGATGACGACATCAAAGACATTCGAATCGGCGACATCGTCTACCTGACTGGTTCACTCACAACTTGTCGGGACGTCGCGCATCGTCGGTTAGTCGAAGAACACCGGCCGTTACCCGTCAACGTTACTGACCGGGCCATTTTACACGCTGGTCCAATCATCAAAGATCTTGGCGACGGCCACTATCAGATGGTAGCGGTCGGTCCAACCACGAGTATGCGAATGGAAAAATTCGAAGAAGCCTTTGTCAAGGAAACCCACGTTAAGTTGATCGTTGGTAAGGGTGGGATGGGCCCCGGGACAGAACGCGCCTGCAAAAAATATCACGCCCTCCATCTGGTTTATCCCGCAGGTAACGCGGTATACGCGGCGCTGCATGTTGAAAAAATCGTTGATGCACAGTGGAAGGACCTCGGCATGCCCGAAACACTCTGGGCTTGTGAAGTTAAAGACTTTGGCCCGCTGATCGTCTCGATCGATACGAACGGTGACAACTTATTTGAGAAGAACAAAGTCATTTTTAATGAACGCAAGGAAGCCGAAATCAAGAAAATCAACGAACAAGTCAAATTTATCAAATAAGGATTGCGCCCCCGTCACAGCGGCTGCCATCGCCGTGACGGGGGCGTCATTCAAAGGAGGTTATTTTTCATGATCAAGACAAGGCCATCATTTAAGAAGCTGTTTAGTATCTTTGATTTTGACCAAATAATTTGATAAAAAAAGGAGTGAGCGAAGCCCACGCTCACATTTAACTGCGCCTCCCGTTGGTCGTTGCTAAAATCAAGCCCACGGTTAGGAAACTTCGGTCACACCCTCAGGCAGAATTAAATAGCGTTAATAGCTGATCTGGCCCTTTCTATTGTTCTAACTGTCGTTATTTTGAAATCAAGCATACTACATCAAATCATGCTATAGCACTAAGAACCTGTTTAAAATCTTCTTAGGAGTAATACCAGAAACGCTAAGATAACCATTTGACGACTTGAATTGAGTTTACGCTCACAGTTCTTCCAAAGTCGTCGACATTTATCCAACCA